>NZ_RZOL01000173.1:0-12500 GCF_004022985.1 Mesorhizobium sp. M7A.F.Ca.ET.027.02.1.1
AGCAAGAAGGGTTTGGGTTGCTGGTTATGCTCTTGGCGGAAGCGGTTGATTGCCGCCTGGATGTCGCGGACGAGTGGAGGGCGCCTCGATAGAAGCGACGCTTCGACAGTTTTGCGAAGAAGCCCTCGACCGCGTTGAGCCACAAGCACGAGGTCGGTGTGAAGTGGAAGGTGAAGCGCTGATGACAGCCCCGGTCGACATATCGGCGTTGATGCCTGTGAGGTCCTGATGGCGATGCCGCTGAATGTTCCTGCCGATAACGGTGCCGCACGTTGCGAGCGGCATACAGTGTGGTCGGCTATTCGCTTCTAATCGGGTCATGGTGGCGAGCCTACGCTTCTTCGTTGGGAGGCCGGGTTGGGTTCGGTCGAGCCCCTGGATGCGGCGAAGATGGAGCTTGTCTGGCGAGAACACGATCCTCTGAAATGGGTATTGACGCCGCCCCGGCGCATTTGGAAACCCAGCCGTATGCAGCCGCTGCCCTATGATCGACATCGCGCAAAACTGTTGAGCAGGGCTAGATCGGATATTTGTTTGTCGAGCAGATCGAGGGTATTGATATGGGAAATTGTGGCAGCGTGGTTGAGGGATGGCAGGGATTAAACTGACGACGAGGCGATAGAGGCAGCGACCGAAAAGCATGGCAAGGACCTTGCGACGTCGGTCGCTTATTGCGCCTTCGAAGCGTCTGGCAACCCGGACGATCCGGAATACCGATTCTGGGTCGATCTGTTTCTTAAACTTTCAAAAAAGGATCATGTCGGGTGGGCTTAGTCTACGGACGACCCTGTCGGACTGAGGCGTATGACACCAGATTCTCACTCAGACAGCTACGGGTGATTTGATGATGATCCCGCCATCGGGGCTCGGCGCAATTGACGCCCCGTGGCGGCACGAAAGACGCTCAACAGTTGCAGCGCGGGCGGCACGCGCGACCAGTGACGGAAACGATTTGCAAGCAGCTTGCCGATGGCTTGAGCCTGCGAAGATTTGCTGCGCCGATGATATGTCCGAGAAGGCCACAGTATGCCGCGTGGGCTGGCCATCCATGGCGCCCGCGCGGCATTGCCATCGCTTTCAAAGAGCGACACGCCTACGGGACGATGGCTGAAGGCAATGATCGGCCGCGCCGTCAACTCGCCGATCTTCGCCCGCGCAATCCAACGCATCGCGCTGGACACTCCCACCCCGAACCGCGCCGACATGCCGGCGTCCGAGGCCTTCAGGACCCGGGACCGAAGGTCTTCGCTCAGTGCTCTTCCCATCATCCACCTCATGAAAGTGGATGTTGAATCACACCGCCAACGCCCTCGTCACATCACAATCGATTTATCGATCTAAGGACGTGGTCTAGTGCGAGTGGGCGTCGCTGTCGACTGCATTGCGATTTGCTAGCAATCTGGCAGATGGACAGGAAAATTCACATACCGTCTTGTGCAGCCGGCACCCAAGCGCGTCAGCAGCTCCGGCGGGTTGACGCCAACGGCCGCTCCAAGGTCATCCGGGGTGAAATCTTTACCTAGCAATTCCACAAAAGTTCCCAAACCACAAAGTGGTTCCGGAACGTCTGTTATGTCTATCGCTATGTTTTCCATGCATACTGTTCCAATCAAAGGGGCTGAAAATCCAGCAATCCGAACGGATATCTTGTTCGCGCAGGCCCATGGAAGGCCATGCTTAAAACCGATCCCGGCGATCGCCACGCGGCTAGTCCGCACCGTACGAAATGTCGCACCGTAGCCAACCGCCTCCCCCCGAGCAACATTGCGCACCTCGAGTATTTTGGCTCGGAGCCTTGCAACGGGCTGCAGCGGATTTGGTTGAATGCCAGCGTCATTGAGACCGTAGAGTGCTGCGCCCACCCGCACCATGTCGAAATGATAGGATTTACCCAGCCAGACACCGGCGGAGGCAGCAAGGCTGCCGCAGGTGGGCTTAAGCAGATCGTAGACCGCCCGAAAGCGGTTCCTTTGCAATACATTAGTAGGGTCTGCAGCGTGTTCGCTGCACGCGAGGTGGCTGAGTACGAACGAAGGAGGATACCTGTCGAAAGTACCAGAAAGATGCTCGCGACGCACGTCGGCAAAGGAGAGCCCAAGGCGGGAGAAACCCGTTTCCACGTTGAGAAAATATGTTTGCGTCCCTGTCACACCAATGGCCTCCAATTCGGCGACATTGTTCACAACAGGTATGAGACCGTTGGATCGATAGCATCGGCCAAATCTCTCAAATTCATCGCAAAACACGGCAATTGCCCCGTCTACATGGGATGCCCTCAAAAGCAACGCTTCGTCCAGGTTGGCGACGAAGAGCAGGTCGCAACCGGCATCGATGAGCGCTCTTGCAATCTGTACAAGACCAAGTCCGTAGGCATCGCTTTTAACGACACCAGCGACCCTTACATATGGCCCAACAAGTCCCGAGATGGCCTGGAAGTTCGCCTGAACCGCCCCAAGATCAATCTCAAATACAACATTGGCGGGGCGTACTAGTGGCGCCATCTTCTGCCCTCCGTTCCTCTTTTCGTTAACCTCGCAACGCAGCGCGTTAACTCTCATACCTACAAGGTCGATTCGTTGCGCACTCCGATATCTTCCGAGGCATACGGCGGGATTGCGGCAGGCTAGCGTCAGTGTTGTTTAACATTGATAAATCTTTGTTAATCTTAATTGCGCAAGCATCATATATATTTAACGTAGCGCCGCCTTGTAACTTGGCTCTACATCTGACATATACTTACAGCGCGATTTAACTGGACCTCATTGCGGAGGGATATTACCCTAAACCGCGTAAATATCCTGATTTATTGGACATGGCGCGCTTGGGGGAGATGTTCTCGATTTTCTTAGTCAAAGCGGTAGACCCTACGATTTGCACGTCAGAGCAAGAGATATGCGGCGGGCCTTTTTAAAGGCTAACCTTGCGAGATACACGGCCCTGAATCTCGGTCACCATCCGACGATCGAGCTGGTTCCTATCGATCTGATGATCTGATGAATATGGAAGCCACAGCAGAGCGACTGGCGGCTCTCCGTCCTGACATCATCTTCAACGCAACGACATTGCATTCAAGGGAGATCATAACGCAATTGCCGCCCGATGCTTATCGGCAAATCGATAGAGCAGCCGCTGGGATGTGGATTCCATTGCACCTAGTTCTCGTGCGACGCCTGATGAAGGCCGTGCGAGAGGCCGGACTTGAGAGCATGGTCGTGAATCCTACCTGATGTAACGCATGCCGCCCTTGTAGCCGAGGGTCTCTCGCCGGCGATCGGCATCGGCAACATCGCGAATGCCGTACCGGGCATCAGGTTGGCGGCCGCGCATGTTCTGGGTTGCGAACTGAAACTGAAAGCGATCGACGTGCGGTCGTGCGTCGTGCGGTTCGTTGCCCACCACTTTGTCAGTGATCGTATTCAGAGGATCGGTTCCACGGGCGGAGCGCCTTACTATTTTGCCATATATCGTGAGGGCCAGAGACTTAGGCCTGAGGAATTGGCTCACGATAATCTCGTCGCGAACGTCGCCAGACACTTTCGGGGGGTGGAAGGCCTGGCGGGACAGGCGGTGACCGCATCGTCGGCGACAAACGTCCTGCAGGCGTTGGCCGACCGGATGGAGCGCGTCGTTCATGCGCCCGGTCCACTAGGGCTTGTCGGGGGCTATCCCGTTAGGATTACTCCGACAGGTATTTCCATCGACTTGCCAGAAGGCCTGTCGCTTGACCACGCGGAAGAGATCAACACGGAATGTCAGAAATACGACGGGATTCAGGCCGTGGAAAGCGACGGGACCGTGCGCTTCACGGGAGAGTCGGCGGAAGTCATGCGTGAGTTGCTCGCCTACGATTGCGAGGCAATAGCGCTGGACGAGTGCGAAGACCGCGCGAAGGAACTGGTGGCAAAATGTGTTGAATATTCGCGTTGCTTCGATCAGTTGTGAGCCTTTAGGAGGTTGTCCATTTGGCCCGACCGGGAAAGCTGAGGTTCTCGAAGCTTCAGTGATTCTCGGAGGACCGAATGAACATCCACGAGAATGCCGGTCTGACGCCGCTGCGTAGAGAGGAGATGGCCGCGACGTTCTTGAAGGCCGTCTTTCCAAAGCCGACACGGCGCGGACATACGGAGTGACGGCGAAGGTGGCGGCGCGCTGGGAACCAACCGCCCCCTCGCACGCTGCCTCCGGAGAGATGGTGCCCTTCGCAGCCCAATTCGGTCGATAATTGTCGCCTGTCTGACAAAATTGTTTCATATCAGACACACAGAGCATTCTCTCGGATGGCTAATGCCGTAAACTCCAACTGCTTTTCAGTTGGCGCATTTCTTGCTTTTTGCTGTGTGACATTCGTCCAAGCAACGGACCGGTTCGAGGTCCGCGCCGATGAATTCGCATGAGATCCCCAACTCGGGCAACCGCAAGGGCAGAAGAGAGAGGCAATATGTGCGATGATGTAATGTATGATGAAAACTGGGCGTCTACATATGACCACTATACCCGCATACGAGGAAGGATGGGCGAGGTTGATGATGCTGTCGCCTTTCTTGATCGTTATTGCAATGGTGGCAACGCTCTTGAGCTTGGTGTTGGGGGCGGGCGAGTGGCAGTTCCGCTGAGCGAGCGAGGCGTACGGGTCGACGGAATTGACAATTCGGACAGCATGTTAAGGGTTCTTGCCAAGCGAAGTGATATTGTCAAGGCTTGGAAGGCAGACATCGCCACTTTTAGCTCTGAGCAACGCTACAATCTAGTGTATTGCGTTTATAACACGTTCCAACTGCTAGCCACACGCGAAGCACAATTAGGTTGCCTTCGATCTGCTGCCGCTGCGTTAGATGATGAAGGAAATCTGGTCATAGAAATTGCTGTGCCAGACCTGGATGGTTTCGTCCACGGCCAGAGAGCAGGTACGGTTCTCTTAGATCATGAGAATACGATCCTGATTGCGGAGGTCCACGAACCTCTAAAGCAAAACGTGTTCTCGACCCTTCTCTGGTTTTCCGGAACATCGGTTCGACGTTTACCACATAACATTCGCTACGTGTACCATCAGGAACTTGACACCATGGCCGAATACGTTGGACTGGAGCTGGCGGAGCGTTGGGAAGATTGGGCAAGAGGTGCATTCTCCGGAAACTCTCAGCGTCACATCTCAGTTTACCGCCGAAGACGCTAGCTGCTTGTTCCACATAGCTTTCGGGTTGCATTCGCCGGCTTGGGGCGCTTACTGCCGTCGTTGGCGGCGTTCGGCTCCAGCCAGTCAAACTACGAGAGTTGGAAGCTTCTGAAACCTTTAAAAATACTATGATGGCCATCCCATCAACAGATCGGAGGACGAAAAATGCGGCCTGAAGTTTCGTTCATATTTGGCGGGATATCGAAGGAGTATGACTCCTCAGTATCATCGTTAGAGCACATCATCGCTACTTACTTAGGAACTCCCAATATCGAACGGCGGTTCGACGTGAAGAATATTCATCATATAAGCCGTAACGATGGTCTTGTTAGAACATTTTCATTTAGCGAAACCTTTACAATCTCTGATCTGCATCACGTTATTTCAGGTACTGGCATCGCGAATGGACGCACCTTGGTTTATGCCCTTGACGAGATTGCGTCGTGCAACGAATACGTTGTGAATTTATTGCATGGGCAGTTTGGTGAAGACGGGGGGATCCAAACGCTTGCTGCTCTTTTAGGCCTAAAAGGTACGTTCGGCGATCCCCAAGTTGCATCATTGACAATGAATAAGTACGCTATGTCGTCCTTCGTTTCCTCGCTATTGCCTAGCGATATTGTGGGAGTTCCCAAGACCAGGCTAATAACAGCTAAGGATAATCTGGATGTGGCTCAAATTGCAAATTTGTTCAGAGGCCCTATTGTTGTGAAACCGAACTCGCTCGGCTCATCACTACTTACCGAGGTTTTCCATGAGCCGGCAACCTCTGGAGTAGAGGTCGTCGCTCTAATTAAGGAAATACTTGAGAACGATAGTGCAGCTCTATTGCAGGAGTTTGTCCGTGGCGACGAATATTCTTGTGGATGCATGATAGATTCTAGTAATGTGGTGCCGCTTCCGGTTATGAAGATCAAAACTGATAGAGGATTCTTTGGCTTGAAAGAGAAGTCTCGCAAAGACATGTTCGACCTCGAGGCGGTGGACGACCTTAACAATTCAATTTCAGCCCGAATTAAGTCGGCCGCTAGGTCAATAGCCTCCGCTATTGACCTTTATAATGTTGTCAGATTTGATTTTATAGTGACGCCTCGATCTGAGATAGTCTTCCTCGAATGTAACTATATTCCGGGTATGGGGAACGAGAGCATCTTTCCAGCGATGCTGGAGAAACACGGCATGACCGTAACAGATCTCATACATTGGGTTGCTTTACACTCGAAGCAGTATACCAGAAAAAATCACTTGATTCGTGGTAAAATAGATGTAGAGAGTCCTTTGTAAATGAATACCTTTGTGGTCCTCCGCGCAGCCCGCGAGGGGCAATTGAGCGATTGCCGGAGCAGAAATCCCCCCAATGTTAAGGCGTTACTGGAGAGTCCGTATGCAGTATCCGAAAGAGTTGACCGATGCCTTGGAACTCATCTGGGGCGAAGGCATGCTTTCGCCAGGCGGGCCGGAGAAGGTCGCAGACATGCTGGAGGGTATGGACATTTCCGGCCGCCACGTGCTCGACATTGGTTCCGGCCTAGGCGGCATCGACGTGCTGCTGGCGATCAAGCACGGAGCGGCAGCAGTCATCGGCATCGATGTCGAGCCGCAGCTGATAAAATCTGCTAGCAACCTAGCGGCAAGGAAGGGACTCACCGGGCGCGTCTCCTTCCAACTGGTATCTCGGGGGAGGCTCCCGTTTGCGGATACCACCTTCGACCTCGTCTTCTCCAAGGACGCGATGCTGCACATTGGAAACAAACTGGCTCTCTACTCGGAGGTCCTGCGTTTGCTAAAGCCCGCTGGGTGGTTCATTGCGGCGGATTGGTTCTGGTCCGAAGGGGCAGCCAAGAGTAAAATCGTTAATTCGTGGTTCCGCGAATCGCAATCGAATTTCGCCTTCACTCCGCCCGCAGCTGCCCTCCAGGCGCTCATCGATGCCGGATTCGCTGAACCGACTGTCACCGATCTCCGTCATGAACTGCAGAAGACCACCCGCGAGGAGGTGTCGCTACTCAAGGGTCCAGTAGGCCAGAAGCTTGTGACGATCCTCGGCAGAGAAATCGCCGACAGCCGTCTCGCCAGCGCCGAGAGCCGTCAGGCAGCGCTCGATTCTGGTGACTTAATCCCTTGCTATCTCAAGGGTCGCCGCCCGAGCTAGCCTGCGAGAAGCGTTGGGTACCATCGGCTATGATGTGCAAGCGGGATCTTCTCCCTTTTCAGAGGGCGCTGCCTCGCGCCTCCTGCTTCGAGAGAATTCATGAGCGTGCCAGTGATGAGATGAGGCACCAGGTGCCCTTGTGGTTCCCCGAAAACGTTCCGATTGGGAGAATACCGATGATGGCACTGTAAACTTAACGCTCCGAAAACGAGGTCTGGGGAGCTCGGCTTTGGTTCATGCGGCGTGAAGGCGAGCGACTTGGCGCCAAGTATCCATGGCTGCTGCTTGCAGTTGGCGATGGTGGTTAGATGGAATGTCGTGGCGCGGAATGTGAAAGAGGTGGCAATCGGGTCGTGGATGGAAACGAAACGCTGAAGCTGTCGCGCGGACTTGAAGCGCTTCATGATCCTCTCCCGTCGTCGGACAGGTTGATAAGAGTTCTCCGCCCGATTGTTCAGGGCCTTGTGCGACTCGACGCCGGGCATGATCTCCCGCTTCGCCGCACCGTAGGATCGAAGCTTGTCGGTGATCATGATACGTGGCGAACGGCCTTGCCCTTCAGAAGCTTTCCTATCAACCGGTTGGCAGCTTTGGCATTGCGGCGGCTTTGCACCAGCACGTCAAGAACAAAGCCGTCTTGATTGACGGCGCGCCAGAGCCAGTGTTTCTTTCCACCGATGGTGGTGACAACCTCATCGAGGTGCCATTTGTCGCCGATCCTGCCGGCTGATCGCTTCCGGATATCTTGGCAAAGTGTCTGCCGAATTTCTCAGGTCTGGTGAGAAACGATGACGCCAGGATCTGGCAGCACATCCTCGACCATCCGCAGGCTGAGCGGAAACCGGAAATAGAGCCACACGGCATGTGCAATCACCTCCGATGGAAATCGGCGGCGACGATAAAGAGGATCACGGGGAAATCTGGTCATGCCGTCAGATCCCACATTTTGATCGATGCTCGGTTAATTTTACGGTACCACCAACGGAGATTCATTCGATGACCCAGCCTCTGCTCTTGCCTCCGCCGTTTCCGCTCGAGGAATACCAGGCGCGCCTTTCGGCATTGCGCGGCATCATGGCTGAGCGGAGAGTTGACCTGCTCATTATCAATCAGTTTGAGCACATGGATTACTTCTGCGGCTACGCACCTATAGCAGCCATGTATCAAGCCGTGCTCGTCCCAATTGAAAGCGAGCCCGTGGCTGTGATCCGTTCTCTGGACGCTTCGGCTTTCAATGAAAGCAGTTGGCTTACCAGTTACGTGGAATACGTCGACGACGACAACCCTATAGAAGTCGTGGCGGCAACGATCAGGACGCGCGGATACAAGTCGGCGACGATTGGCGTCGAACGTGACAGTTATTTTCTCACGGTAAATCGCGCCTTGGAGTTCGAACACCTGCTGCCGGATGCCACGTTTGTCGACTTTTCTTCCGTCATGTGGGAAATGCGCCAGGTCAAATCATCACTCGAAATTGCCTGCCTCCAGGTCGCTGCGGAAATCTGCGATCGCGCGGCAGCGGCAGGCTTCGAAGCAGCTCGGCCAGGTGTGAGCGAGCGTGAGGTCTTCGTCGCCATGACAAGCGAAGCGTGGCGCAGTGGGGCGGACAATGCGCAAGTCGCGGTGGTGGCATCGGGGCCTCGCTCGGGAATTCTGCATGCCCCTCTAGGCGGCCGCACTCTGGCTGAGGGGGATATCTTGCATGTGGAACCAGTTCCGTTTGTTCACGGCTATACCTCACGGATGATGCGGCCGAAATCAATTGGCGCTCCGACCGACCAACAGAGGCGGACGGCGGAAACCATGGTCCGAATCCAAGACGAGCAATTCCCAGCCATGAAACCCGGAGCAGACGCAAAGGAGGTCGACCGCATTGTTCGTGAAGGGATGTTGTCGGCTCAAATGCGAGACAACTATACGAATATCACCGGCTACACCCTGGGCCTGAAGCACCCACCACGGACAACTGATTTTACCCGCGTCTTCCGGGCGAGCAGCGATTGGAAACTTCAGGAAAACCAGGTTTTCCACATGTATACGTGGGCGGACGGCATGGCGTTCAGTGAAACTATTGTCGTTACCCCCGAGGGAGGGAAGCGACTGACCAGAATGGAACGCAAACTCTTCTACTGAGGCTAGCCTGCAAAAGCCTGGGTGCCCTACCGCTAATTTGCTCGGATCGTTCGAAGGCCCGGCCGGCGACGACTCAAATCAACATCACCTAAGGACTCTGAGTAGGAGATTCAGCATGGCCACCATAGGAGTTCTGTGCCTCTCGAATGGCGGGCGCTACACGAGTGAAGACCCGGACTTCGCTCCGGGCTTAGTTGATCCTAGCCGCTACAAACTAACGCCATTGTTCAGGCAGATTCCGGGTGCCTGGGCCAGCAACGTTGTGGCCGGCGACCCATCTTGTGAAATTGAATACGTCAAGGCCGCCCAAGCGTTGGTCAGAGAGGGAGCGAATGCGATTACATGTGACTGCGGCTTCACTGTGAGATACCAGCAGGCGATCGCAGAAGCCGTGCCGGTCCCTGTATCCACTTCCAGCTTGCTCTTGCTTCCGACACTTCTTGCCAACGTAACCGAGAAACGGAAGATCGCCGTAATAACTGCTGACTCCCGATGCCTCGATGCCGACATTTTAGCCATGCTTGGCATCGACAGTCCATCGCGGTTGATTATTGAGGGACTCGAGGGAACGGATACCTACAACTATATGTGGGATGAAGACGGCAAAATTGACCCAAAGAAGGTCCTGGCCGACATCGACGCCGTTGTTTCCATCCTTAGTCGTCATGATGATATCGGAGCTGTCCTTTGCGAATGTACAATACTGGTGCGTGTCTCGGGTAGAATTCGGAGGGCGACGGGTCTGCCCGTCTACGACGCCTTTGACAACGCATCTCTCCTTATGGCTGGCGTCGGCTAGTTTTTTCCGTTTGCTGTTTGCTCGGCGAAAGCTGAATTGCTCAGTCTAAAGCGCAACCGCCTCGTGCGAATCGACTGTTCGATATTCGTTGAACTCGGTGCAATGTGAGACTGGGCAGAGGTTGATCACCGTGGGACGCCGGTACGACAGCGCCAGATCATTACCCCCACGGCAATGGATTAGCGAAAATGAAAAGGAAAAGGAAATTAAAACGACTACAAGACATCCGCGATGGACCTTCCACTTCCTTCCAACATTATGTTCATGGCTCAAGCTGTCGAGGGCTTCTTCGCCAAACTGACACGACGCCGACTGAAACACGGCGTCTTTCACTCCGTCATCGACCTCCAGGCGGCGATCACCGCTTCATGACCGAGCACAATCACGAACTGCTGCCATTCATCTGGAAAGCAGACCCCGAGCAGACCATTGCAGCAGTCAAACGCGGGCACCAAGCGTTGGAATCAATCCACTCTCATGATTGCTGACTAGGGTTTTTTGCAATGCGGTGGACCCGCCGATCCGATCGGCGGTCGAGGCACTTGTACGGCGGATATGAGGTGCAAGAGGCGGGACTTGAACGTCGGTCAACAATCTCTCATCCGCGGGTCGGACCGCATGACCTGGTTTCGTTTGGGGCTGCCTCTGTCTAGGTGGCGAGCGTCGAGGCTCATAGTGGAGACGAGCGCTCCCCGACATTGTCCCGCCTCCAGAGCCGCATATCGCACCAAGGCTGATCCTGTGTTGTGGTCTCCTCTGCTGGCTGTCTTGTCAAATAGTGGTCACGCCGCCTTTGGCGCGGATGAGCGCGTACGCCACGTCAATCGCATCAAGGGCCTGCTGTTCAGCCAGGGCTTATCCGGCTACCAGCCGCTGCGCCGCGACCGGCGCACTCGGCTCGAAGAGCTGAGGACCGGCGACGGCCGACCATTGCCGGCGCATCTGAAGATGCAGATCAGCCGCGAACTCGATCGGCTGGAGCTGCTGATCGGACAGAGCAAGGCAGTCGAGGCCGAGCGCGACGCCATGCTCGCTGTCGCGCCGGTCGGCTGCGCGCATTTCGCTGATTGCGAGCAGCGAGCAGCCGGCACCGGCGATGCTGCTCGCCTTGAAAGGCATCGGGCCGAAGTTTGCCGTTGTCTTGTGGTCGGAGGGGCTAGTCGCGTCCTTTTAACAACCGACGACAGGTTGCTGCCTATGCGCATGACCAACAGCAGGCATATTCCACGCATCAGCAGAAATTATGTGTAATGCGGCCCAAAGCCCCTGATTTCCGAACAACGGCCCAAACGTGAACAGAGCAGCGATGAAAGCTGCCAAAGATATAAGCATCGTATTACGCAGTTCGCGCGACCAGGTGGCGCCGGTGAAGACGCCGTTCATTTGAATGGCCAGAACACTACTCAAACTTGCGAAGGCTGCCCAAGGCAGATAGGCAACGGCCTCCGAGCGTACGTCGGCTGCGTTCGTTGTGGCCCTGATGAGTTGTTCGCCGAATGCGAAGACTACGGTACTCGCGAACCCCGCGAGCGCGAACCCCCAGCCTCCGGTCAGCCTGACTGCTCGCGAGAAAGTCGACTTACAACGAGCGCCAATAGCTCGCCCGGCGAGCTGCTCGGCTGCCGCGGAAAGCCCGTCGAGAAAATAGCCCGCGAGCAGGAAGAAATGCATTAGGACGGAATTGGCGGCAAGGGTCAATGTGCCAAGCTGGGCGCCCTGCCGCGCGAATAGGATGTAGGCTCCCATGAGCGCGACGGAACGGGTCATGATGCCGCCGTTGAGGTGAAACATCCGTCTCATCTCTGCGATGTTGAAGGCCTTCCGGCACGACATCTTCGGCCCCCCGCGGAAGCGTCGGAGGATGATCGTCATACCGGCGATCATCGCGGCAGTCTCACCACATACGGCTGCCCAAGCGACGCCTTCGATCCCCCAGCCCAAGTGAAGAGCTAAGAAGATCGAAAGGGCGAGATTGACTCCATTGACGAGAAGTTGGAGCAGAAGTCCGAGGGCAGCATTGCCGCATCCCAGAAGGTAGCCGAGAATCGCACAGTTGATGAGGATCGCAGGCGCAGAGACCAGCCGGATGCGGATGTAAAGATCCATTGCACTGGTCACGGCCTGTTCCGTATTCATGAACCATTCGCAGATTGCTGCAATTGACGACGCAAGTAGGACCAGTGCCACACCTGAAATCGCCGCGACAATGGACGCCCTCCAGAAGACCGCCTTCTGTTCCAGAG
>NZ_RZOL01000174.1:0-12413 GCF_004022985.1 Mesorhizobium sp. M7A.F.Ca.ET.027.02.1.1
TTCCAGGTCGACCCAGGCATTGAAGCTGGCGACCAGTTCTTCATTGGTGATTGTGGGTTCGGGGATTTCAACGCCGATGCCGCTGATGATGACGCGATGCATGTCCAG
The DNA here is from genome assembly GCF_004022985.1 of Mesorhizobium sp. M7A.F.Ca.ET.027.02.1.1. Classification (NCBI taxonomy): domain Bacteria; kingdom Pseudomonadati; phylum Pseudomonadota; class Alphaproteobacteria; order Hyphomicrobiales; family Phyllobacteriaceae; genus Mesorhizobium; species Mesorhizobium sp. M7A.F.Ca.ET.027.02.1.1. The sequence continues at coordinate 109 of NZ_RZOL01000174.1, forward strand.
TCCGTCCCATCCGCAGGCGCTGCGGCTTCATGTGGGCGCCGGAACGCTCCGGCGCAACAGTTTTCTCACCGAGGCGGTTTACGCCGGCTTAAACCAAAGATCTGGGCCGACTGAAGCCGATCCCTCGACATGGCCACAGCCAAAGCCAAGCGGCCCTAAGGCGCCGCGCGACATGGATAATCAAGCTCGTTTTGCGACAATGAAAATGCGCGGAAAGGGCAAGAGCACCTTGCCATCAGCCGTCTTTGGATAGGCCTTGGCGATCTTGGCCGTGTAACATTCGAGGAACATCGCCCTCTCCTCGGCATCCAGCGGATCGAGGAACGGCTTCAGGCCCGTCGATTTCACCCATTCGACGATCGCCTGCGCGTCGGCAAGCGGATGGTTGTAGATGGTGTGCCAGATATCAAGCCGGTCGCTGAGCGGCGACAGCAGGTCATAGTAGAACGACACCGGCGGCAACGGCCCGCGTGCCGCGCCCTTGAGCTTTTCGGCAAATGGCATTTCGGCGGCGGTCTCCCGCATCAGGCGGTGGGAGTCCTCGCCCAGATTGTCGGGCATCTGGACGGCAAGCGCACCGCCTGGGGCGAGGAAGCCCATCAGCCGCTGGAACACCGCCGGATGGGTAGGCAGCCATTGGAACACAGCATTGGCGAAGATCACGTCGACCGGCTCCGCCGGCTGCCATTCGGAGGCATCGGCGAGATCAAAGGTGACCTCGGGCAGGCGCGCCCTCGCCTTCTCGATCATGTCGGGCGAAGTGTCGAAGCCGCTCACCTGGGCATCCGGCCAGCGCTCGACAAGCAGTTCGGTCGAGTTGCCAGGCCCGCAGCCGATGTCGACGACCCGGCGCGGGAAGTCCACCGGCACCTGCGCGACCAAATCCCGCGCGGGCCGCGTGCGCTCGTCTTCGAATTTCAGATATTGGGCGGCGGACCAATCAGCCATTTGAGCTCCTCATGCTGGTTGAGATCGCCGCCCTAAAACCCCTTACCGCGTCAGCCTCTTGTAGGTCATGCGGTGCGGGTTGACGGCATCAGGCCCGAGGCGACGGATCTTGTCCTGCTCGTAATCCTCGAAATTGCCTTCGAACCATTCGACATGGCTGTCGCCCTCGAAGGCGAGGATGTGCGTCGCCAGGCGATCAAGGAACATACGATCGTGCGAGATGATGACGGCGCAGCCGCCGAAGTTTTCCAGCGCGTCTTCGAGTGCCGCCAGCGTTTCGGTGTCGAGATCGTTGGTCGGTTCGTCGAGCAGCAGCACATTGCCGCCGGTCTTCAACATCTTGGCCAGATGCACGCGGTTGCGCTGGCCGCCGGACAGATTGCCGACCTTCTGCTGCTGGTCGCCGCCACGGAAGTTGAACGACGCGCAATAGGCGCGCGTGTTGGCCTCGAACTTGCCGAGCTTGACCACTTCGGCGCCGCCGGAAATCTCTTCCCACACCGTCTTTGACGGATCGAGCGCATCGCGGCTCTGGTCGACATAGCCGAGCTTGACCGTTTCGCCGACGCGGACCGAGCCCGCATCCGGCTTTTCCTGGCCGGTGATCATGCGAAACAGCGTCGTCTTGCCGGCGCCGTTCGGGCCGATGACGCCGACGATGCCGCCGGGCGGCAGCTTGAATTCCAGGCCGTCGATGAGCAGCGTGTCGCCAAAGCCCTTCGACAGGCCTTCCGCCTCGATCACCACATTGCCGAGCCGCTCGCCATGCGGAATGACGATCTGCGTATCGCTCGGACGCCGCTTGTCGGCTGCATCCAAAAGATCCTGGAACGCCTGGATACGCGCCTTGGACTTGGTCTGGCGAGCCTTCGGGCTCGACTGGATCCATTCGCGCTCGCGGCCGATGGCGCGCTGGCGGGCATCGTCCTCGCGGCCTTCCTGCTTGAGGCGCTTGGCCTTGGCTTCGAGGTATTTGGTGTAGTTGCCCTCATAGGGAATGCCGCGGCCGCGATCGAGTTCGAGGATCCAGCCGGTGACATTGTCGAGGAAGTAGCGGTCGTGGGTGATGATCATCACGGCGCCCGGATAGGCACGCAGATGCTTTTCCAGCCACGCCGTGGTCTCGGCGTCGAGATGGTTGGTCGGTTCGTCGAGCAGCAGAAGGTCGGGCTGGCGCAGCAGAAGCTGGCAAAGTGCGACGCGGCGGCGTTCGCCGCCCGAAAGCTTGGTGACCTCCGAATCCTTGGGCGGGCAGCCCAGCGCTTCCATCGCCATCTCGACCTGCTGTTCGAGATCCCAAAGGTTGAGCCGGTCCATTTCGTCCTGGAGCTTGGCCGACTCGTCGGCCGTCTCGTCGGAGTAGTTCATCATCAATTCGTTATAGCGTTCGATGACGGCGGTCTTGGCGGCGACGCCTTCCATGATATTTTCGAACACGGTCTTGTCCGGATCGAGCGCCGGCTCCTGCGCCAGGTAGCCGACAGTGGCGCCTTCGGCCAGCCAGGCTTCGCCGTTCCACTCCTTGTCGAGCCCGGCCATGATCTTGAGGATCGTCGACTTGCCCGAACCGTTGGGGCCGAGGATGCCGATCTTGGCGTCGGGATAAAAGGAGAGATGGACATTCTCGAGCACCTTCTTGGTGCCATAGGCCTTGTTGAGGCCGGCCATGTGATAGATGAACTGGCGTGCCACGCGCGCTTTCCCTGAAAAAACTGACTGGCCCAGAAAACTGACTGGATCTGTCGAATTGAGTGGAGGTTGGCCGCTATGTAGGCGATGCGGCGGCGAACGGCAATCGCTTTTGCCATATCTGCCCGGTCACACGCGGAAGTGTCCGCCAATCGCCGAAGTTTTCCACCAGCACGAAGCGTGCTGAAATCTCCGGTTAACTCTTCGGCGTCAAAACAGGATCGGAGTGGAATCGCTCGCTATCCGCGATTTCGAGAAAGAGATCGGGTCGACGGCATTGCTGAACAGTTTCCTGCTCCTTGCCGAAGCGGTCGTCTACTTCAGCGTCATGGTAACGCTTTTCCGCTTCCGGAGGCGCATCGGCCTCGGCGTATTCGTCTGCGCGCTCGGTGTCATGCACTTCCTCGAGACCTATCTCGCCAGCGTCTTTTACGTCGCTCTGCCGTTCGGCATGGTCTCGCCTGGCTCGGCGGTGCTGTTTTCCGGCAAGCTGGTCATGCTTTTGCTGCTCTATATGAAGGAGGACGCTGCAACCGTGCGTCAGCCGATCTACGGCCTGCTGCTCGGCAATGCGCTGATGATCGGGCTGGTGCTGCTGCTGCGCCTGCACGTCATCGCGGCACTTCCCGACGGCAGGCTTCCAGACATCGGCTTCATCGACCAGATGGGTTGGCTGATGGTGTGGGGCACGACGCTGCTGTTCGTCGATGCCATCCTGATCATCCTGCTCTACGAAAAGCTTGGTCGGTATCTTCGCAAGGCGCCGTTCGCGCGCATCCTGATTTCGGTCGCTTGCGTGCTGACCTTCGACCAGGCCGGTTTTTTCACCGCCCTGCATTTCGTTGCCGGCGCGCCGATAGCCGTCTTTTTCGGCGGCTGGTTCGCCAAGATGGCGGCGGCGGTGACCTTCAGCACCATGCTCGTTGCCTATCTCAAATGGTTTGAGGAGCGCCAGGTCACTGCGCCGCGCGGATTGACCGATATCTTCGATACGCTGACCTATCGCGAACGCTACGAGGCGCTGGTCGAACATGTCGGCCGTGACGGGCTGACCGGCCTGCTGCACCGCGGGCGCTTCGACGCCGACGGTGAAGCCGCCGTCCAGGTCAGCCTGCGCACCGCCAGGCCGCTCAGCCTGCTGATCATCGATGTCGACCATTTCAAGTCGATCAACGACCGTTTCGGCCATGCCGAAGGCGACAAGGTGTTGAAGGCGGTCGCTGCCCTGCTTGGCGAGGCGGCAAGCGCTGAGGACCAGGTGTTCCGCATCGGCGGCGAGGAATTCGCCATCCTCAGTTCTCGTCCGCACTCGGTCGCCAGGCTGTTCGGCGAAAGCATTCGCCACGCGGTCAAGGGCTCGGCCGCCACCAGCCGCTTCGAGCTCACCGTCAGCGCCGGCGTTTCCAGCGTCAGCGAAACCACGCGCTGCCTAGCCGACCTGTTCGCGCTTGCCGACCAGCGTCTCTACAAGGCGAAGTCGACCGGCCGCGACCGCGTCGTCGGCGAGCCGGGCGGCCACGAAGCCGACACGGCCGCTGCATGGACAAAGTCCGCGCGGATTTAGTTCGTTACGACTTCCTCTGCCGTCGAATGCCCGTCACGGTTGAAACCGCCATCAGCGCGATCGCCAGCCATTTCAGCGCCGTGATAATCGGCCCGGCCTCAATATCGTACGCAATGAACAGCAGGATGCCCGGCACCAGCAGGCCGCATAGGATCATCATGATGCGGTTGATCTGCCACGAGACTTTCGACGCCAACGCCTCGTCGCCGGGCGCGGAAACAAGTGTTGCTCGCATTGTCTTGCCGCCCACCAGCATGGCCGAAACGCGCATCGAGATCGGCAGGCCGAGCCCGATGATCAAGAAAGCGCAAGCGGCCAGCAGCGAGGAGAATTTCAACGCGCTGGTGTCAGCCGGCACCGGAAACAGCAACGTCGCCAGCGGCAGGAAGGCGCCGAAAATGCCGATCGCCGCGATAATGATGAAGATCACCGCATTGACGATCGTGAACAGCTGGTACGTGCGGACGCCGATCGGTTCGGAGAGCGTTCGCATGCGTGCCCACTCGGCGTCGGTATACGAAAAGCCCGGCCATTCCATGCGGGCATCGTTTATCGAGACCATGCCCTTGGCCCAGAAAGCCAGCCGCGCCAGCGCGCTGCTCGTCATGCCATCCATTGCCGCCCCCGCCAGAATGATGCGCTCGCAGCATAACACCAGGGCACGGCAGGGCGACAGTCCGGTACCTCTGTTGAGAGTTACTGGAAGCCGATCGCGTCGACATTGCCTGTCGGGCAACCGGCTTTGTTGGTCGGCACCGAAGCCAGCAGCAGATCCTTGAGCGAGCTGTTCGGGCCGATCTGACCGGCGAGACCGAGCGTCAGTTCGCCGATCAGCCGCCTGCCGCTCGACGGATCGATGACACAGGACACGCGCACCCGGTCGCCTGCCCCCGCCCCAAAGGCGCTGTCGAAAGCGCCGCGGATCTGGTCCGCCGTCAGCTTTCCACCGATGTTCTTGGCAAAGAGATCGCGCACCGGCGAGCTGTTCACCGCACGCATTAAATTGAGCGCATCGGAGAAATAATCCTGCTGGCTCTTGCCGTAGCAGGTGCCGTGCTTGATCCATTCATGCCGCTCGAGGTGGGAGGCCGTTCCAGGCATCACCTGATCGAGCTCCGTGCGGGTGTTGGCGTCCAGATTGACCGGCGGCAGGTCTTTCCAGTGGGCCGGATTGTCGTTGGCCTTGTCGCTCGCCGTCGCCTGGCAATAGAAATTGCCGTTCGGCTGCGGCCACAATCCATGCAAGGTGAAATGCGTCGCGTCGAAATCACCGGCGTTCTGCGCCTTGCATTCCGTCTTGTTCGACTTTGTCTCGCAAAACGCCGGCTGCCAGCTCAGCGCGAAGACGTATTCGGGTTTTCCCGACGCCGCCGGCTTGCCTTGGTCGTCAGGTGCGGCCGGCACGGTCGCCGCGCTGCTGCCGGAAACGTGGCCGCAACTGACCTTCACCCAGCGGCGCTCCGGATCGGCGCCGGGAACCAGGATAAGGTAGTGCGTCGGCGCATCCTTGTTGCCGGCAAGCAGCTGGTAGCTCTTCCCGGCATCGGTCGAGACATTGCCGGGGTTCTTGCCGTTCTTGATGGCTTGCGTTGCCGGACAGGCAGCGTCGGCGACGAAGCTACCGCTCATCTTGACATCGGCACGCGCGGCACCGGCCAGCGACGCGGCCAGCATGGCCAATCCGAAAACGACAGCAATGCGCATGGAAAATCCCCGCTGGACAAGTGGGCGACAGATTGAGGCTGTCTCCATGTCAGAATTGCGATATTTTGCCGGTCAAACGCAAGAAACATCGTCGCGAAAAGCGGGGTTGCCGGATTGACGCATAATGCGGGCCGGCGCAAACAAAGCCAACGACGATAATGCAAGGGCGGGACCAGGCGGCATGTCATTCAGCCAGCAGCGCGTGGTTGCCTCGCCGACCGGTGCCGATCTCAATCTTTTCGTCAGGCAGGCCGACGGCCGGGCACGCGCCGTCGTCCAGATCAATCATGGATTGGCCGAGCACGCGGCGCGCTATGCCCGCTTTGCCGATTTTCTTGGCTCCCGCGGCTTCCACGTCTATGTCCACGATCATCGCGGCCATGGCGCGACCAAGGCGCCCAACACGCCGCTCGGCAGGTTCGCCGACAGGGACGGCCCGGCCAAGGTGATCGCCGACGTCGGCGCCATCCATGACCTCATCGCCAGCGAACAGCCAAACAGACCGGTCATCCTGTTTGGTCATTCGATGGGCGCATCCGTGGCGTTGAATTTCCTTTTAAGTCATTCGCCACGCGTCCATGCCGCCGCGATCTGGAACGGCAATTTCTCCCAAGGCCTGCTCGGGCAGGTGGCGCTGGGCGTCCTTGCCTGGGAGAGAATGCGGCTCGGCTCCGACGTGCCATCGCGTCTGTTGCCGAAGCTCACCTTCCAGGCCTGGGGCAAAGCGGTGCCCAATCACCGCACATTGTTCGACTGGCTGTCGCGAGATGAGGCGGAAGTGGCGAAATACATTGCCGATCCGCTCTGCGGCTGGGATGCCTCGGTATCGATGTGGCGCGACGTCGTCGGCATGGCGCTGAACGGCGGCAAGGATGCCGGCTTTGCCGGTATCCGACGCGACCTGCCCGTCAGCATCGTCGGTGGCGAAAAGGATCCCGCCTCGGATTATGGCAAAGGGATCACGCATCTTGCCAGCCGCATGCGCGCCATGGGCTTTTCGAATCTGGTTTCAAAGGTTTACGCCGACACCCGCCACGAAAGCCTGAACGAGGTGAATCGCGACATCATCATGGATGATTTCGCCATTTGGGCCGACGAAGTCCTCAAAGCGTGACGGATTGGCCCATTGCAAGAGCCGTGACAGCCGTTGCAGGGCTTGATAGAGGCTCTGGTTTCGCAGCAATCACGGTGATTGCGGCAATCACGGTGATTCATGGCTGAGCCCCCGCTGAAAGGCGTCCGCGTCGTCGAACTCGCCCGCATCCTTGCCGGGCCATGGGCCGGGCAGTTGCTTGCCGATCTCGGCGCCGATGTCATCAAGGTCGAAAGCCCCGATGGCGGCGACGACACCCGCAAATGGGGGCCACCCTTCGTCATGGGCAAGGACGGCGAGAACCTGTCGGCCGCCTATTATCATTCCTGCAATCGCGGCAAGCGCTCCATCGCCATCGATTTCTCGACACCGGAAGGCGCCGAGACCGTGCGCCGGCTGGTCGCCACCTCGGACGTGCTGATCGAGAACTTCAAGCTCGGCGGCCTGAAGAAATACGGCCTCGACTATGACAGCCTGCGCCAGATCAACCCGCGCCTCGTCTATTGCTCGATCACCGGCTTCGGCCAGGACGGACCCTATGCGCCGCGCGCCGGCTACGACTTCATCATCCAGGCCATGGCCGGCATGATGTCGATCACCGGCGAGGTCGGCCGCGAGCCGCAAAAGGCGGGCGTCGCCATCTCCGACATCTTCACCGGCCTTTATTCGGTCATCGCCATCCAGGCAGCATTGCGCCATGCCGAGCAGACCGGCGAAGGCCAGCACGTCGACATGGCGCTTTTCGACACCCAGATCTCGGCCCTCGGCAACCAGAATTTGAACTATCTCGTCTCCGGCCAATCGCCGGTGCAGATGGGCAACGCACACATGAACATCGCCCCTTACGAGGTGGTGCCGGTCAGGGACGGGCACATTATCCTGGCGGTCGGCAATGACGGCCAGTTCGCCAAATTCTGCGCCGCTGTCGGACTGGACGACCTGCCTGCCAATCCCGACTTCGCCACCAATCCCGCCCGAGTCGCCAACCGGGTCAAGCTGCGCGAGCGCATGATCGAGGCGCTGAAGATTTTTGACCGCGATCCGCTGCTGGCCAAGCTGGAAGCGGCCGGCGTGCCGGCGAGCCCGATCAACACGATCGGCCAGATGTTCGCCGACCCGCAGACCATCGCGCGCGGCATGCGGCTCGATCTCGACGACGGCCATGGCAATCTTCTGCCTTCGGTGCGTGCGCCGATGGTGATGTCCGGCACGCCGCTGGTCTATGAGCGCCCCTCGCCGCGCCTGGGCGAGCACACGCAAGAAATCCTTGCCGAACTGGAGAAGTCTGGACAATGAAGACCGGCGGACAACTCATCGTAGACGCGCTTGAAGCCAACGGCACCGACCGCATCTATTGCGTGCCCGGTGAATCCTATCTGGCGGTGCTCGACGCGCTGCACGACTCTGCGATCCGCACCATCGTCTGCCGCCAGGAAGGCGGTGCCGCGATGATGGCCGATTGCCACGGCCGCCTGACCGGCAAGCCCGGCATCTGCTTCGTCACCCGCGGCCCCGGCGCCACCAACGCCTCGGCCGGCATCCACATCGCCATGCAGGATTCGATACCCGTCATCCTGTTCATCGGCCAGGTCGCCAGCCACGCCAAGGAGCGCGAAGCGTTCCAGGAGGTGGACTACAAGAGGTTTTTTGGCGACATCGCCAAATGGGTGGTCGAGATCGACGACGCCTCGCGCATCCCCGAATTCGTCACCCGCGCCTTCGCGGTGGCGACATCGGGCCGTCCCGGCCCGGTGGTGATCTCGCTGCCCGAAGACATGCTGACGAGTGTCGTCGAAGCGCCCATCGCCTTGCCGCACACGCCGGTTGAGACACGGCCGGGCGAAGCGGAGCTCGATGCGCTGGAAAAGCTGCTGGCTAAGGCCAAGCGGCCGTTCGTCATCCTCGGCGGCACGCGCTGGGACGCCGAGGCGGTTGCACAAATGCGCACGATCGCCGAGGCCTGGTCGCTGCCGGTCGGCTGCTCCTTCCGCCGCCAGATGCTGTTCGATCATCTGCATCCGAACTATGCCGGCGATGTCGGCATCGGCATCAACCCGAAGCTGGCCACAGCGATCAAGCAGGCCGATCTCGTGCTGCTGATCGGCGGCCGCATGGGCGAAATGCCCTCGTCCGACTACACGCTGCTGAAAAGCCCCTATCCCGACCAGACGCTGGTGCATGTCCATGCCGACGCCGGCGAACTCGGCCGCGTCTACCGGCCGACACTGGCGATCAACGCCTCGCCTTCTGCCTTCATCGACGCTTTCGCCAGGCGCAAACCGGCCTCGGAGCCGACTTGGGCAGCCGAGACGCCAAAGCTGCATGCCGCCTATCTGGACTGGTCGACGCCACCGGAAGGCGGCCCCGGCTCGGTCCAGATGGGCCCGATCATGAACTACCTCGAAAAGATGTTGCCCGACGACGCCATCCTCACCAACGGCGCCGGCAATTACGCCACCTGGGTGCATCGTTTCCACCGCTTCCGCCGCTTCGCCACTCAAGGTGCGCCGACGTCAGGCTCGATGGGCTATGGCACGCCTGCGGCCGTCGCCGCCAAGGAGCTGTTCCCGGAGCGCACCGTGGTCGCCTTCGCCGGCGACGGCTGTTTCCTGATGAACGGGCAGGAATTCGCCACCGCCGTGCAGTATGACCTGCCTATCATTGTGGTCGTCGTCAACAACGGCATCTACGGCACCATCCGCATGCATCAGGAGCGCGAATATCCCGGCCGCGTCGTCGCCACCGATCTCAAGAACCCCGACTTCGCGGCTCTCGCCCGCGCCTATGGCGGCCATGGCGAAACGGTCGACAAGACCGCCGATTTCGCTCCCGCCTTCGAACGTGCCCGCGCCAGCGGCAAGCCGGCGATCGTGGAAATCCGCCTCGACCCCGAAGCGATCACGCCGACCAAGACGATGACGCAGATACGCGACAAGGCGTAGTCCAAACAAAAAAAAAGAGGCGGTCGCCCGCCCCTTTTTGTCATGCGGCTTGCGCTACTTGGCGGTCTCGATCTGTCCGCGGATTTCGCCGTCCTTGTTGGCTGCCGTGTGCACGTTGACATAGTCCTTGCCGGCCATCAGGTCGGCGGCCTGCGCGTCGGTCAGCACGGCCGACCCTTTGATCGGGCTCTTGAGCTTGCCCTTGAACGGGATCGCCACCCCGGCGTTTTCACCCATCGCGGCTGGGCCGTGAATATGCCCGGCGGTCGCCGGCCCGCTGAGGCCGGAATATTTGACGTTCCAGCTGAGTTTCTTCGTGGCCGTGTCGAAGATAAGAGCTGCGGTGCCCTTGCCTTTTGTGGTCACCGGCGGGTTCTGCTGGGCGCCGTCGAGCGTCGCTTTCAGCTTCACCGTCTCGGCCAGGGCCGGCGCTGCCGTAAGGAAGGACACCGAGATGGCCAGTGCCGAAAGCATCGGCGCCAAGGATTGGATACGCATGAGAATCTCCGTTTGCTGATGACATCCAGCCACGGCTCCCCGGCGCGCGGATGTATCGGCACAAGGCTTATAAGAGCGAATGGCTGCGCGCGAGTAACACTTACGTGCAGACTAATGGACCGCGCGATACCGGCGGCGTCAGACGGCTGCCAGCGCCTGGGTCAGGTCGGCGATCAGATCATCCGGGTGCTCCACGCCGATCGACAGCCTGACCGTGGTCTCCAGCACGCCGATGCGTTCGCGCACCTCGAAGGGTATGCCCGAATGGGTCATGGCCGCGGGGTGGCTGGCCAAGGATTCCGTTCCGCCCAGGCTCACCGCCAGCTTGAAGATCTGCAGGTTGTTGAGAAAGGCGAAAGCCGCCTTCTCTCCGCCCTTGATATCGAAGGAGAAGGTCGAGCCGGCACCAGTGCATTGCGCCCTGTAGGTGCGGCCAGCCGGCGTTTCCTCGCCCAGGAACGGCAGGTAATGCACCTTCTCGACCTTGGCATGGTCGCGCAGGAATTCGGCGATCAGGCGCGCATTGTCGTTGGCCCGCTCCATGCGGATCGACAGCGTCTCCAGCGAGCGGCCAAGCATCCAGCAGGAATGCGGGTCGAGCTGCGTGCCGATCGCGCCGCGCAGCGCCTTGATCGGCTTGGTGACCGCCTTGCTACCCATGGCGGCGCCCGCGATCAGGTCGGAATGGCCGCCGACATATTTGGTCAGCGAATAAACAGAGACATCGGCGCCATGTTCGATGGGCCGCTGGAACACCGGGCCGAGCAGCGTGTTGTCGCACACGACGATCGGCGTCGACCCTTGGCTCGCGCCGATCTCGTCGGCGATCTTCCGCATCAGCGCGATATCGACCAGGCTGTTGGTCGGGTTTGACGGCGTTTCGATCAGGATGACCGACACGCGGCCCTTCGCGACGGCGGCGTCGGAGGCCGTGCGCACCGCCGTCTCGTCGACGCCGTCCGCGAAACCGACAGCACCGATACCGAAACCGGAGAGCGTGCGCGTCAACAGCGTCTCGGTGCCGCCGTAAAGCGGCTGCGAATGAAGGATGACGTCGCCCGGCCTGATATAGGCGAGCAGCGTGGTGGCGATCGCCGACATGCCGGATGAAAACAGGATGCAGGCATCCGCCCCCTCATAGATCGCCAGCCGGTCCTCGACGATCTCGCTGTTGGGATGGTTGAAGCGCGAATAGACCAGGCCCGACGCCGTGCCGCTCGGCGGCTCCTTGCGGCCGGAGGTGTAGTCGAAGAAGTCGCGTCCTTCTTCCGCCGACTTGAACACGAAGGTCGAGGTCAGGAACACCGGCGGCTTGACCGCACCCTCCGAAAGTTGCGGATCGAAGCCATAGCTCAGCATCAGCGTCTCCGGGTGGAGCTTGTGGTTGCCGATATGGGTTTTCGACGGACGTGGCGCGGTCATGAGTTTTCCTGCCTGTTCGAGTGACATAGTGAACGGCAATTTATGCGATCCCGTTCCGCCAATCCTTGCTATTTTTGGGCTCTCATGGCTGCATTCCCGCAACAAATTGCCCGGGAGACGGAAAGTGCAGCAGAAGATAGCCGATGATTTCGACCGCAGGATCCTGCGCGAACTGCAGGCCGACGCCCGCATCACCAACAATGAGCTTGCCGAGCGGATCGGCCTGTCGCCGTCGCCCTGCCTGAGACGGGTGCGGCGGTTGGAGGAGACCGGCGTCATCAGAGGCTACACCACCCTGGTCGATCCCTCAGCCTTCGGCTGGAGCATGGTCGCCATCGCCACCATCCGGCTCAGCCGCCAGAACGAGGACGAGATCGTCATGTTCGAGGACGCGATCCGCGGCTGGGACGAGGTGCTGGAATGCCACCTCGTCCCAGCCGCGGAT
>NZ_RZOL01000175.1:0-12396 GCF_004022985.1 Mesorhizobium sp. M7A.F.Ca.ET.027.02.1.1
CTCCAGCATCAGGATCGAGGCGCCGCTGCCGGCAAGGCCGGAAGCGATCGTGGCGCCGCCGATGCCGGAGCCGATGATGACGATGTCCGGATTTGTCATGGCCTAAATCGCGTCCCGACGCGCTTTAGTTTTTTGTTTTGATGCATGTCGTTGCCCCAAAACCGGATCCACTTTTGGGCGACATACATTAGCGAATACGGGTCTCGGTCGCCGGATCGAAGAACACCGCCTTGGTCAAGTTGAAGGCAAGCGGCGTGTTGGTACCCGGCTGGATGTTGGCGTCGGCGCGCAGCCGCGCCACCACGCCCTTGCCGCCGAGATTGGTGACGGCGAAAGTGTCCGAGCCGGCCGGTTCGACGACCTCGATGTGACAGTCGGCGGTGGCGATGTGCGAAGCGTTGCGCTCGGCACCTTCCGGATCGGTCAGGGCTTCGGGGCGGACACCGAAGATGATCGGCTTGCCCTGGAATGCCGACAGGCCGGCCGGTGCATTGGCCATCGGCAGCGAGATCGGCTCTCGTGCTTCGCGCTGCAGCACGACGGACAGCGCGTTGCCTGACGTGCCGATCGTCGCCGGGATCAGGTTCATCGCCGGCGAGCCCATGAAATCGGCGACGAAGAGATTGCTCGGGTTGTTGTAGATTTCGGCCGGCGTGCCGAACTGCTGCACCTCGCCATCGCGCATGACCGCGATCTTGGTGGCTAGCGTCATCGCCTCGATCTGGTCGTGTGTGACGTAGACGATGGTGGTGCCGGTGGTGGCATGCAGGCGCTTGATCTCGATGCGCATGTCGACGCGCAGCTTGGCGTCGAGGTTGGACAATGGCTCGTCGAAAAGGAACAGTTTTGGGTCGCGCACCAGCGCCCGGCCCATGGCGACGCGCTGGCGCTGGCCGCCCGAAAGCTGGCTCGGCTTGCGCTGCAAGAGGTGGCCGATCTGCAGCACCTTGGCCACCTTGTCGATCGCCTTCTGGCGCTCCGCCGCCGGCACGCCGCGCATCTCCATGCCGAACGAGATGTTTCCGGCCACCGTCATGTTCGGGTAGAGCGCATAGCTCTGGAACACCATGGCGATGTCGCGCTTGGAGGGGTGCAGATCGTTGATGGTGCGGCCGTCGACACGGATTTCGCCCGAGGTGATTGTCTCCAGGCCGGCGATGGTGTTGAGCAAGGTCGACTTGCCGCAGCCGGAAGGGCCGACCAGCACCAGGAAGCCGCCTTTCTCGAGCTCGACATCGATCCCTTTGAGGATCTCGACCTGGCCGAAGCGCTTCCTCAAACCATCAATTTCCAGAAAAGCCATCAGATCATCCTTTGACGGCGCCCGCCATCAGACCGCGCACGAAATAGCGGCCGGCGAGCACATAGACGAGAAGGGTGGGCAGTGCCGCGATCATCGCGGCGGCCATGTTGACGTTGTATTCGACGACGCCGGTCGACGTGTTGACGACGTTGTTGAGCGCCACCGTCATAGGCATCGCATCGCCGGTGCCGGCGTATGCCGAGGCGAACAGGAAGTCGTTCCAGATGTTGGTGAACTGGTAGATCACCGTGACGACGAAGATCGGCATCGAATTCGGCAGCATGATGCGGCGGAAGATCTGGAAGAAGGATGCGCCGTCGACCTGTGCCGCCTTGACCAGTTCGGTGGGGAACGCCTCGTAGTAGTTGCGGAAGAACAGCGTGGTGAAGCCGATGCCGTAGACGACGTGGACGAAAACCAGATTGACCGTCGGGTTGCCGAGGCCAAAGCTGGTTCCCGTCGCATTCTGCAGCGTGACGCCGAAGCGGCCAAGGCTGCCGAGGATGGTCGCCATCGGCAGCAGCACCGACTGGAACGGAATGAAGCAGGCGAACAGCATCAGCCCGAACACCAGCGTTGCCCCGCGGAAACGCCATTTGGTCAGCACGTAGCCATTCAGCGCTCCGAGCATCGTCGAGATCAGCACGGCCGGGACCACCATCTTGATGGAGTTCCAGAAATAGCCCTTGATGCCGGCGCAGGTGAGGCCGACGCAGGTCTCGCCCCAGGCCTTCAGCCAGGGATCGAAGGTCGGTGCCCTGGGCAGCGCCAGCATGTTGCCGTTCTGGATCTCGTCCATGGTCTTGAACGAGGTCACCAGCATGACGAACAGCGGCATCAGATAAAATAGCGCAAACAGCGCCAGCAGCCCGTAGATGACGATGCGGTTGATGACCCTGGCGTTGACGCCGCCGGAGGCCTGGCGGGCGGGAGTGGTGACGGCGCTCATCGCGGCTTCTCCCGCAGTTCCGAATAGAGATAGGGCACGATGATTGCGACGATGGTCATCAGCATGATCACCGCACTGGCCGAGCCGACGGCCATTTCGTTGCGCTTGAACGTGTACTCATACATGAAGTTGGAGGGCAGCCAGGCCGAGCCGCCGGGGCCGCCGCTGGTCAGCGCCACGACCAGATCGTAGGACTTGATGGCGAGGTGCGCGAGTACGATGAAAGCCGACAGGAAGATCGGCCGCAGCAGCGGGATGACGATGCGGCGGTAAAGCTGGAAGGTGGTGGCGCCGTCGATCTGCGCCGCCTTCATGATCTCGCCGTCGATGCCGCGCAGGCCGGCCAGGAACATCGCCATGATGAAGCCGGAGGCCTGCCAGACGCCGGCAATGACCACCGTGTAGATGACGAAATCCTTGTTCTTGATCCAGTCGAAATGGAAGCTCGTCCAGCCCCATTGATGCAAGGTCTGCTCGAGGCCGAGGCCGGGATCGAGGAACCATTTCCAGGCGACGCCGGTGACGATGAAGGACAGCGCCATCGGGTAGAGATAGATCGGCCTCAGCACGCCTTCGCCGCGGATCTTCTGGTCGAGCAGGATGGCCAGGAACAGGCCGAGCGCCAGGCAGATTGCGATGTAGAGGAAACCGAAAATACCCATATTGGTTATCGACGTGTACCAACTCGACGGCGGGTCTGTGTCGAAGGTCCAGCCCCACAGCCGCTGATAGGCGCGCGAGCCGGTCAGGACATAGGATGGAAAGGTCTTGGAGTTGGTGAAGGACAGATAGATCGTCCACAGGATGAAGCCGTAGACGAAGACGATGGTGATGGCGAAGCTCGGCGCCAGCACGATCTTCGGCAATGCGTCCTGCAGGCGTGAGCGCACCGAGGCGCGTGGCCGCGCATGCTCCGGCGTCAGCTTGATCTGGCTTGTCGCTACCGTGCTCATGGGGCTTCCTCCCGTCGACTCGCGGCCAACCAGCTTCGCGGATCTAAGTTCGCGGATCTGGGCCTTCCCCGCCGGAGCGGGGAAGGCGTTTTGGCGCGTGGCGCTTACTTGGCGTCGTCGATCGCCTTGACCAGCTCGGTCACGGCTTCGTCCGAGGTCTTGATCTGACCATGGACGAATTTGGAGACGACATCCTTGTAGGCATTGGCGACCGCCGGAGGCGCGCCATAGCCCTGGGCCAGCGAGCCGAACAGCGTGCCGCCTTCGTTGGCTGCCTTCAGGTCGGCGATGCCCTTCTTGCCGCAAGCGTCGAAGTCGGTGTCCGGAACGTCGGTACGGGCCGGGACCGAACCCTTGACGACGTTGAAGGCCGACTGGAAGCTCTTCGACAGGGTGGCGGTGGCCAGCGCAACCTGGGCGGCCTTGCGGTCGTCCGGAACGTTGAACATGCCGAACATGTCGGAGTTGTAGATCACCGAGCCGTCGGTGCCCGGGAAGCGATAGCACAGGAAGTCGGTGCCCGGCGTTTTCTTGGCGGCGTTGAACTCGCCCTTGGCCCAGTCGCCCATGACCTGCACCAGGGCGTCGCCCTTGATGACCATGGCGGTGGCAAGGTTCCAGTCGCGGCCGGAGAAGTTGGGGTCGACATAGGTGACGAGCTTGGCCAAATTGTCGAACGACTTCTTCATCGTGTCGGACTTCAGGGATGCGTCATCGAGGTCGTTGAAGGCCTTCTTGTAGAACTCAGGTCCGCCGGTCGACAGCACGACCGAGTCGAACATGGTGGCTTCCTGCCAGTTCTGGCCGCCGAGAGCGAGCGGGATCACCCCTGCCGCCTTGGCCTTGTCGAGCAGGGCAACGAAGTCGTCGAAGGTCTTCGGCTCGGTGCCGCCGATCTTGTCCAGGACGGCCTTGTTGATCCACAGCCAGTTGACCGAGTGAACGTTGACCGGCGCCGCGACCCACTTGCCGTCATAGACCGAAAACTTCTGCAGGGCTGCCGGAACGGACTTGTCCCAGCCTTCCTTCTTCGCCGTTTCGGTCAGGTCGCCCATGACGCCGGCAGCGGCGTAGTCGAGCACGGTATAGCCGAGCATCTGCGAGGCGGTCGGATAATTGCCGGCCGCGACCATCGCCTTCAGCGCGGTCATGGCGGCATCGCCGCCGCCGCCGGCCACCGGCACGTCCTTCCAGGCATAGCCTTCCTTGGCCAGGTCGCCCTTAAGGACGTTGAGAGCAGCCGCTTCGCCGCCCGACGTCCACCAATGCAGCATCTGCACTTCCTTGACGTCCTCGGCGTGGGCCGCGAAAGCCAGGCCGGATGCGAGAGCGGTTCCGATAAGCAGTTTGCGCAACATGTACTACCTCCCTTGTTGCATTACACGACCGGTGAAGCCCACCGGGTTCTTCTCAACTCAGCCGACCCACCACCCGGTGCGCAGGCCGCGATGAAACTGGATTGTCTTTTCCTCGGTATAGTCCTCGACGGCGCGTTTGCCGAGTTCGCGTCCGAGACCGGACTGCTTGTAGCCTCCGAACGGCAGCTCGGGATAACCTTCCATGAATGTGTTCACCCAAACGGTTCCCGAACGCACTCCACGCGCCACCGACATGCAAGTGTCGATGCTGGCGCTCCACACGCCCGCCGACAAACCATAGGGCGTGTTGTTGGCGATGTGCAACGCCTTTTCAATCGATTCAAAAGTCAGCACCGAGAGCACCGGACCGAACACTTCCTCGCGCGCTATGGCCATCTCCTCGGTAACGCCGCGGATGATGGTGGGATCGAGGTATTGGCCGACATTGGAGGCCAATTGCTTGCCTCCGCTGTAAACCTGGCTGCCGTCGCCTTCAGCGGCAGAAACATAGCCCGCCACCTTCTTCAGATGGTCGGACGAGATCATCGCGCCGACCTTGGTTTGGTCATCGAGCGGATCGCCGACCGTGACCCTGGCGGTAAGCGCCTTGACGGTGCTGAGAAAATCGTCGGCGATCGCCTCGTGAACGATCAGCCGGCTCCCGGCATTGCAGCACTCGCCGGCATTGAAGAAGCCGCCGAACACCGCCGCATCGGCGGCCGCTTCGAGGTCGGCGTCCGGGAAGACGATCTGGCCGTTCTTGCCGCCGAGCTCCATCGAGACTTTCTTCAGCGACTGCGCGGCGGACGCCATCGTCATCTTGCCAACGCGGGTGGAGCCGGTGAACGAGACCATCTTGACCAGCGGGTGGCTGACCATCGGCGCACCGACATCGGCGCCAAGCCCGGCCAGGATATTGACGACGCCGGCGGGCAGGCCGGCCTGCATCAGGATATCGCCGAGCACGAAGGTCGAGGCCGAGGTCATTTCGCTAGGCTTGACCACCGCCGTGCAGCCGGCGGCGAGCGCGAAGGGCAGTTTCTGGCTGACGATCAGGAACGGGAAATTCCATGGGGTGATGATCGAGACGACGCCGATCGGCTCGCGCAGGACGACGCCCAGCATGGCATCGCCGAGATTGGCGTAGGATTCACCATGCAGCGTGCGGGCAAGCGAGGCGGCATAGCGCCAAATGTCGACGGCGCCGCCGATCTCGCCGCGCGCCTGGGCGATCGGCTTGCCCGATTCCAGTGCATCGAGCCGGGCGATCTCTTCCAGCCGCGCCTCGATCAAGTCGGCCGCCTTGAGCAGGATCGCGGCACGCTCGGCCGCCTTCATCCGGGGCCATGGACCGGTCTCGAACGCCTTGTGGGCGGCCTGCACAGCGGCTTCCACTTCGGCCACGCCGGCCTGTGCGTAGTGCGAGACGGTGAAGCCGTGGCCGGGGCTATTTCGAGCAATCGTGCGGCCGTCGCGGGCATCGACATGCTTGCCGTCGATCAGCAGTCTGTACGCTTTCGGCGCCGCGGACGCCTCGGCCGGCATGGCGATCTTGAGTGGGGCGTTCATCTGTTTTCCTCTAGGATCTCGAAAAGGCCGGCTTCTGCTTGGCCTTGAAGGCGTCGACGCCGGCCTTGAGATCTCCGGTCAGGGCGATGAAGCCGCTGGCCAGCGCTTCGGTGGCGGCGGCACTTTCCTCGCCTTCGGCGACCGCGATCATCAGCTTGGCGGCTTCGGTCGCCAGCGGGCCGCGCTCGGCGATCTTTTCCGCCCACGCCCTTGTTTCGTCGTATGCCTTGCCAGTCGCGACCACCCGGTCGACGATGCCCAGAGCGAGTGCCTCGGGGGCGAGAAAGATCTCGCCGCCGAGCGCCATGCGGCGCACCGTCTGCGCGCCGAAGCGGCGCACGGCGCGCTGCGTGCCCGACCAGCCGGGTACGACACCGATCGAGGTTTCGGGGAAGCCCAGTTTCACCTGTGTTTCCGCCACGCGAAAATCACAAGCCACAGCCAGCTCCAGCCCGCCGCCCAGTGCATGGCCCGACAAAACAGCGATGGTCGGCTGCCTGAGCCGCGCCAGCCGGTCGAAGACGCGGTGGCCGTAGCGTACCCATTGCACCTGGAAATCGGCGGCACTCATCCGCGCCCAGGCCTCGACATCGCCACCGGCGCAAAATCCCTTGCCTTCGCCGCGCAGCAGCACGACGCGGACGCCCTCGGCCATCTCGGCCGCGTCAAGCGCCGTCTCCAACGCGCGCAGCATCGGAATGTCCAGCGCGTTGAATTTCTCCGGCCGGCGCAGCGTGACGACGCCGATGGCGCCGTCGGTTTCAAAGGTGACGAGGTGCTCAGCCATGCGCGCCTCCAAGCGAGGCGCCGCCATTCAGCGACAGGCCTATCGGTTGCTCCTGATAGAGGGCTGCCGGTGTCGTCTTGAGGTCCTTGGCAATGCCCAACAGAATTTCCGACTGCGCCAGCACATCGCGCTGCAGATCGATGCCGGGTGCGAGTTCTGTGACGACCAGGCCCTCCGGCGTCAGCCTCATCACGCAGCGTTCGGTGACATAGGTGATGTCCTGTCCCTGCGCGACTGCGCGCTTGCCCGAAAACGAGATGTGCTCGACTTCGTTGACCACCTTCTTGACCTTGCCCTCCTGATCGATGCGGATGCCGCCATCGGCCAATGAGAGTTTTGCCCCGGCGTTGAAGAAGCCGGAAAACACGATCTTCTTCGCTCGCGCGGTGATGTCGACAAAGCCGCCGGCGCCAGCCGTGACATGCGGGCGCGCCGAAAGCTTCGAGACATTGACCGAGCCATGGCGGTCGATCTGCAGGAAGGACAACAGCGAGGCGTCGAAGCCGCCCGCCTGGAAATAGATGAACTGGTGCGGCGAGGGCATGAAGGCGTCGGCGTTCGACGAACAGCCGAATTTGAAGTCGAGCAGCGGCACGCCGCCGACCGCGCCCTGTTCGATCACCCAGGTAATCTTGCCATGCTGTCCTTCCTCGAGAAGGATGCGCGGGACATTGGCGGAAATGCCGAAGCCGATGTTGACGGCCATGCCGTCGCGCAACTCCATGGCGACGCGGCGCGCGATCACTTTCTGGACGTTCATCTCCGGCGTGCGGAAGCTCGACAGCGGCCGGAAGATTTCTCCGGAGATCGCTGGGTCATAGGGTGTCAGCGTCGTCTGCAACTGGTCGGGCGCGACGACGATATGGTCCACCAGGACGCCCGGCACGCGCACGTCATGCGGTTTCAGCGTACCGTTTTCGACGACGCGCTTGACCTGCGCGATAACGATGCCGCCATTGTTACGGGCGGCGAGCGCCTGTTCGAGGCCACCGAGATAGGCGCCCTCATGCTCGTAGGTGAGGTTGCCGCGCTCGTCGGCCGACGTGGCGCGAATGATCGAGACCTGCGGCACGATGGAGCGAAAATAGAGCCATTCCTCGCCGTCGAACTGCTGCACCGAAACGATCGGCTCGCTTGCGGCGGCGTTCATGGCGCAGCCCTGGTGGCGCGGGTCGGCGAAGGTGTCGAGGCCGACCTTGGTCAGCACGCCCGGCCGCTTGGCGGCCGCTTCGCGGTGCATGTCGAACAGGATGCCGGACGGCACGTTGTAGGCGGCGACCGAATTGTCGCCGATCATCTTCCAGATCTGCGGCGGTTCGGAAGAGGAGGGGCCGGACGGGTAGGAGCCGCACAAAGTACGCTTCAGCAGGCCGGGCTTGGCCAGATGGTCGATGCCTTTGATGCCGTACATGTCCCCGGCTGCGATCGGGTGCAGCGTCGTGATGTTCTTCGGATGGCCTTCCCCGTCGAAGCGTTCGCCGATCGCGGCAAGCACGGCGTCGGGGCAGCCGAGGCCGCTCGACGACGACACGGATACGACCATGCCGTCCTTGATCAGGCCCGCTGCCTGCGCTGCCGAAACGACCTTGCTCAATTCGTGCTCCCCGAACCGGCCGTCCTGTTTCGGGTGCGGCGATCCGGGCCACAGCTTTCCCTGACGACCAGATTGACCGCGCCGATATGGTCTTCGGCGCGTGTGGTGCGCGACTGGATCATTTTCAGCATGACATGGGCGGCGCGTTCGCCGAGGCCGGCCGAATCCACCGCGACGCTGGTCAGAGCCGGCATGTAATGTTCGGCCTCGGCCACATCGTCGAAACCGACGATGGCGAAATCAGTTCCCGGCTCAAGCCCGCGCTTGCGCAGCGCCAGCATGGCGCCAAAGGCGACAGCGTCGTTGAAGCAGAGCGCCGCGGTCGGCGGTTCAGCCATAGCGAGAGCGGTTTCGAGGCACGCGATACCGCCTCTGCGGCTGGTCTCTCCCTCGACGACCAGTGCGTCGCGGTCGGAGATGCCCTGCGTCTCGCAGGCTTCGCGAAATCCGCCAAGCCGATCGTGATAGACCACCAGGTCGGACGAACCGCCGAAGAAGACCAGCCTGCGATGTCCCTTGCCGATCAGATGGGCGGTGGCGAGATAGGCGCCGCGATGATTGTCGGGCGCGATAACCGGAATACGGCTCTCGGGAAGCCGGCGCATGGCGAAGACCACCGGCAGACCTGCCGTCTCGATCCGCCTGAAGGCGCCCGGCGTCGTGCCGCGAGCCGGCGACACGATGAGGCCGGCGACGCCTTGCTCCATCAACGACTTCAGCACTTCTTCCTGGCGTACCGGATTTTCCGCCGTGTTGGCGATGAACGGCACGATGCCCGCCGACTGGAAGACCCGCTCCATGCCAACCGCCAGCTCTGCGAAGAAAGGATTGGTGAGATCGTTGATGACCATGCCGATGACATTGGAGTGCGCCTTGCGCAGATTGGCGGCGCCGCGGTTGTAGACGTAACCGACATCCTCGATCGCCTTGCGCACCTTGCTCGCTGTTTCGGGCCGGATCAGCCCGCTGCCCTGGAGCACGAGCGATACCGTCGATTTGGACACGCCTGCTTCGCGGGCGATGTCGAATATTGTCGCCTTGGCCCGGTTGGCCATCCAGATGCATCCTCCCCGAGTGCAGGCCCAAAGTTATTGGAACGTTCTAATCTCTGCTCCGCTCGTAAGTCAATCGGGATTTTTCCCGCGCCTCGAACGCCGATTGTGCGTACTCAAATGGCTTGCCCCACAAGGATTTGTGTTGCAATGCAGCATTCTTCCTGCCGTGGAGCCGGAATCTTAAAGGTTCTTGATTTATTGGAACGTTCCATTTAGTAGCGTTGAGAAGGGAGAGATCGATGGACATTTCCTTGTCTGGTGAGGGTGGCGGCAGCACCCGGTACACGCTGGTTGGCGAGCCCGTGCAGCCTGACATCGGCGCGCGATTTTCGCGTATCGCCTATGCCGCCGCGCACGTCGTTGCCGATCCGCTTGCCATGACCGATCCGTGGTCCAGGCCGGTGGTCGACTGGGACAGGACGATGGCGTTCCGTCACCATCTGTGGCGGCTGGGCTTCCGCGTCGCCGAAGCGATGGACACGTCGCAGCGCGGCATGGGTTTCGACTGGGCGAATGCACAGGAATTGATCCGCCGTTCGATCGCCGAGGCGCGTACCGTCGATGGCGCCGATCTCGCCTCGGGTGCCGGGACCGACCATCTGGCGCCCGCCGCCGCCAGGACGCTGGACGATGTGGTCACCGCCTATGAGCGGCAATTCGCTTTCATCGAAGGCTTGGGCGGCAAGGCGATCATGATGGCCAGCCGGGCACTGGCGGCTGTGGCCAAGGGGCCGGACGACTATGTCAGCGTCTACGACCGCATCCTGTCCCAAGCATCCGGCAAGGTCATCCTGCACTGGCTGGGCGACATGTTCGATCCGGCGCTCAGGGGCTATTGGGGCAGCGAGAATTTCGAGACTGCTCTCGATACAGTTGTTGCCATCATCGAACGCCACGTTGGCAAGGTGGAGGGGATAAAAATCTCGCTGCTCGATGCCGGCAAGGAGGTCGCGCTGAGGAACCGTCTGCCGGACGGCGTCGTCATGTTCACTGGCGACGATTTCAATTATCCCGAACTGATCGCCGGCGACGAGAAAAGACACTCGCACGCACTGCTCGGTATTTTCGACGCGATTGCGCCGGTCGCCAACGCGGCGCTGTCGAAACTGGCGGAGGGTGACCGCGCCGGCTATGACACATTGATGGCGCCGACCGTGCCGCTATCGCGAATAATCTTCGAGGCGCCGACCGAGTACTACAAGGCCGGCATCGTCTTTATTGCCTGGCTGAATGGCCATCAGGACCATTTTGCGATGGTCGGCGGCATGCAGTCGGCGCGCGGCATCCGTCACTATGCCGACGTGTTCCGCCTTGCCGACCAGGCAGGATTGCTCGCTGATCCCGATCTGGCGGTGGCCAGAATGAAGAGCCTTTGCACCGTCGCGGGCGTTTGATTTCGGGAAAGTGGTTCTCATCATCGACGTGACAGGCCAGGAATGCCGGATGTCCCTAGAGCAATTCCAGGAAAAGTGTGAAACGGTTTTCCGTCCGGAATTGCGTAAAAACAAGGAGTTAGAGCGGGTCGCCGTTTCCGTGAAACGGTGAACTGCTCTAACGTCTTCGCCACAGCCAAAAAGGCGCGATTGCCTCGTCTGGATGAAAAATGGGCTTGGCCGCCCTTCCCAGATCGGCAGGTGGCATCCCTGCGGGATCATGATGCGTCAGGTCGAGAAGCAGCGGCCCAAGCCGATCCGGATCGACAGTTTCGGCCGACATGGTGTGTCGCTTGTTCTCGTGCGCAACAAGCCAGTGCAGCGCCTGGACCAGTCCCAGTCCCTCGGCTGTCTTGTGCTGCCAGAGATTGTCACCAACCGAAGACAGGACACGGGCCAGCGACGTCCAGCCTTGCAAGGTAAACATGGCGTAGTGCCTGGGGCGCGTGCGGGACAGTTCCCTGGGCAAGGAGCCGTCGGCTGCGATCTGGGTCGCCAATCTCTCCCGAGCATAGAGGCTGATCTTGGCCAGGGTGGCGCTGTCGCCAAGAAATGTGGCGATCGATGCCCGCTGCAAATCGTAGTACGTTCCTTGGTTGCTGCTGCTGCAGAAGGCCGTCGCGGCTGCCGGCGCGGTGTCCAGCCATTCACAGTAGGAACCGAGCCAGGCTCTGAACGCCTCGCGATCCTCGTCGCCCAGTACTCCTGTTCGCTCGATCAAGCGTACGGCATCCAGGAAGAAATAGAAATCCTTCAGCTCGATGATGCCGTAGCCGGCCCCTTCATTGTTGTCGTGGCCCGACCGCACCTGCGCATAGCGCAAATGCGGGTTCATTCTTGTCTTGGGATCGACAAACCATGCGCGAATGAGCCTCGCGGCGTGGACGGTGTAATGACGTCCATCAAGCACGGTTGCGGCGAGCGCAAGCACGGTTGTGTCGTCGAAGACGCGCTGTAAACGTGTGCGATCGTAGGTTTCGCTTCCTGCTGCATACAATGCCGTGCCGGGCACGCGTTCGCCATCGCGCCTGATATAGGGCAGGCCATCGGGTCTGTCGGGGTCGGGCCACCAGTAAGGCGCCGGGTGAAAATAGTCCTGGGGATCCCCGCTGGGGGCTCGGCCAGTCTTGTCGAGCACGCTGAACGGACCGCGGGCGAGTGCCTGACCGGCCGCGGTTTCGAGATAGCGCAGGATGGGTCCGTCCTTTACCGCGTGGGCGAGGGCGTCTTCGTCATAGAAAGCCAGGCGGGAGGTATCAAGCCGAGCGGCGACTGCCTTGGCGTCACATTGATCGCCCATATCGACGATCGCCTGGTCGCGGCTGACCAGACGCGCGACGAAGCCGGCCTTGCCGATCTCCAGATGCGAACGTCCTGAATCCAGGCGCGCCACCC
>NZ_RZOL01000176.1:0-12292 GCF_004022985.1 Mesorhizobium sp. M7A.F.Ca.ET.027.02.1.1
GGAGACCTCATGGCCGGGCGTCACCGGCGGCGTGCACGGAAATTCGCCGTGAAACAGATGCCGATCCGTGCCGCAGACGCCGCAGGCTTCGATGCGCACCAGTAGCTCATCCGCACCGATGTCAGGCATGTCGACGTCGCGCAGCGTGATGCCGCCCACTGCTTCCAGCCGCACCGCTTTCATGGTTTTGACCATGCCGGTTCAGTTGAAGCTTGGCGGTTGCGACAGGTCGGGCTGTGGCGTTGCCGGCTTGGCCGGCGGCGCGTCGCCGAAGCTCGGCGGCTGCGACAGATCGGGGGCGGCGGGAGCCGTGCCGCCGCCGGCAGGCGCTGCGCCATCCGCCGGCGGCGTGCCGAGCGGCGACAGGCCGGGCATCTCCGGCACCTGGTAGTCGATCGTGCCCGGATCGACGGTCGTTCCCTTGTAGTGCATCACCATTTGCGGGAAGGCGATGGTCAACCCGATCATGATCACCTGGATGCAGACAAAGGGCACCGCGCCCCAATAGATCTGTCCGGTGGTCACCGGCGCGATTTGTTTGCCGGTGAGACGATCGAGATAGGGCACGCGCGCAGCCACCGAACGCAGGTAGAACAGCGCGAAGCCGAAGGGCGGGTGCATGAAGCTGGTCTGCATGTTGACGCCCAGGAGCACGCCGAACCAGATCAGGTCGATGCCGAGCTTGTCGGCGGCGGGCGCCAGCAGCGGTACGATGATGAACGCCAATTCGAAGAAGTCGAGGAAGAAAGCGAGGAAGAAGACGAGCATGTTGACGCCGATCAGGAAGCCGACCTCGCCGCCCGGCAGCGACGTCAAAAGGTGCTCGACCCAGATGTGGCCGTTGACGCCGTAGAAGGTCAGTGAGAACACCCGTGCGCCGATCAGGATGAAAAGCACGAAGGACGATAGCCTTGTCGTCGAGGCCAGTGCCTGCTTGACGACGTCAAGCGACAAGCGCCCCTTTGCCGCCGCCATGAACAAGGCGCCGACCGAGCCCATGGCGCCGCCTTCGGTCGGGGTGGCGATGCCGAGGAAGATGGTGCCCAGCACCAGGAAGATTAGCGCCAGCGGCGGGATCAGCACGATGATCACCTGCTGCGCGAGCCTGGACATCATGTTGAAGTTCAGGCGTTTGTCGGCAATGGCGACGATGTAGATGAACAGGACTCCGGCAGTCGCGCCGAGAATGTCGGCATTGTCGCCATGCGCCGGCGCCAGATAACGATACGCCGCGTAGGAAACCGCTGATGTGACCAGCAAAGCCACCAGCAGCGACATCACGCCATGGCCGAGTGTACGGGCTTCGAGCGGCAGCGCCGGCATCGAGTTCGGCCGGATGATCGACATGATCAGGATGTAGGACATATAGAGGACGGTGAGCACGAGGCCGGGGATCAGCGCGCCGGCATACATGTCGCCGACCGAACGGCCGAGCTGGTCGGCAAGCACGATCAGCACCAGCGACGGCGGGATGATCTGGGCAAGCGTGCCGGAGGCGGCAATGACACCGGATGCGAGCCGGCGGTCATAGCCATAGCGCAGCATGATCGGCAGCGAGATCAGGCCCATGGCGATGACGGAAGCCGCCACCACGCCGGTGGTCGCCGCCAAGAGCGCGCCGACGAAGATCACCGCATAGGCAAGGCCACCGCGGATTGGCCCGAACAGCTGGCCGATCGTGTCGAGCAGGTCTTCGGCCATACCCGATCGCTCGAGCACGATGCCCATGAAGGTGAAGAACGGAATGGCCAGCAGCGTGTCGTTCGACATCACCCGGCTGCCGTAGAAATTATCCGGCAATGCGTGCAGGAGCGGCCAGGCGAGGTTGATCGATCCTCCGGAATAAGGCGACAGCAGCACGCCGATGAAGAAGAACATCAAGCCGTTGGCGGCCAAGGAAAAAGCGACGGGGTAGCCGATCAGCAGGAAGATGATCAGCGAGGCGAACATGATCGGCGCCATGTTCTGCGCGATGAACTCCATCACGAGCGCACCTCGTCGGCCAGCGCCTTGGCTTCGAGTTCGGCCTGCTCATGCACGGAAATGAACGGATTGGGATCGTCCATGTCGCCGCGCATGATGGCGATCTTCTTGATGATCTCGGAGATGCCCTGCAGCGCGAGCAGGAAAAAACCGACGAGCAGGATGGCCTTGGCCGGCCAGATGATCAGACCGCCGGAATTGTTGGACATCTCGCCGCTGCGAAACGACAGCGACACATAGGGCACGAAATAGATTACCATCAGCGTCACGAACGGCATCAGGAAGAAGAGATGCCCGAGCAGGTCGATCCAGTGCTGCACGCGGCGTGAAAACAGGCCGTAGACGACGTCGATGCGGATATGTTCGTTCTGCTTCAGCGTATAGGCGGCGGCCAGCATGAAGGCGGCGCCGAACAGATACCATTGCAGTTCGAGCCAGGCGTTCGAGGATATGTCGAACACCTTGCGGATAATGGCGTTGGCGGCGCTCACCAGGATCGCCAGCAGGATCAGCCACGATATCCACTTGCCGATGAATTCGTTGGCGCGATCAATTG
This sequence comes from Mesorhizobium sp. M7A.F.Ca.ET.027.02.1.1, assembly GCF_004022985.1. Taxonomy (NCBI): domain Bacteria; kingdom Pseudomonadati; phylum Pseudomonadota; class Alphaproteobacteria; order Hyphomicrobiales; family Phyllobacteriaceae; genus Mesorhizobium; species Mesorhizobium sp. M7A.F.Ca.ET.027.02.1.1. Next base: position 2,540 of record NZ_RZOL01000176.1, read on the forward strand.
TCCTGGATAGAGCAAGAAGCCCTGCCATGCATTCCTCCCTTGTACCGGAGGCGTGCCGGCTTCCCCCTTTTTGTCCGTCACGCCGCGTGGTCCAACGGTATGCCGCGCGTGGACTGACGGGTCAACAAGGATAGAGGGAGCAAATGTCATCGAATGGCAGACAGTGCCCAATACCGGCGATCTGCCCTGGCGTCATGCAACCAAAGTCTGACGTTTCAGGCGATTTTGCCGGTGTCGCGGCCGGCGCCGATCAGGATCAGCGTCGTGACCAGGAACAGATACATCCACGCATCGCGCCATTCGACCGGGAAATAGCCGGCCCACAGCGATTCGGCCATGCCGAAGGCGGCCGCGCCGAGTGCCGCGCGCGACGGCGAGAGATAGCCGCCGACCGCCGTCACGAACAGGATTTTCAGGCCGTAGACGAGGCCCGAGCCGAAGCCGACATTGCCGTAATAGAGCCCGGCCATCACACCGGCCAGCGCGGCGTAGAAGCCGCCGAACAGGACCGCGTGCCGGAACACCGCGCGCACGTCGACGCCGCACATAGCGGCTGCCCTGGGGTCGTCGGAGACGGCGCGCCAGCGCCGTCCGAAGCTCGATCGGGCAAATGCCCAGCTGGCCAGCGCGATTGCCGCCACCACCACGGCGCAGTCGATGAGCTGGATGAGCGTCAGCGTTGCCCTGAAGGTGGCGCCCTGCGCGAAAACGATAGGCTGCGCCAGCATCGGCGGCAGCCACAGATCGTGCGTCTCGGCGGCGATGCGGCTCGCTTCGGACAGCAGCAGCAGGATGCCGAGCGTCGTCACCACGATTGCATTGGGTGTGCGGTTGGCCAAAGGTTCGAAGACACTGCGCGACAGCACGTGGCTGATCAGCGCGGCATAGAGGAACGCAGCGACGACGCCGAGCGCCACCGCCGCCAGCAGCGTCAGCCACAGCATCTGATAGCCGAAGGCGGCGGTCAGGATCATCGTCTGGCCGCAAAAGGCGAACAATGCGCCATAGGCGAGATTGGTGCGGTGCAGGATGCCGTTGGTCAGCACATAGCCAAAGGCGAGCAGCGCATAAAGCGCGCCCGAATGCAGCCCGTTCAGCACCTGCTGGAAGAAATAGAGCATGCAAAACCTCGAAGCATGCCGCCCAAAAGTGCGAAGCGGTCCTGGCCAACGACAGGCTCAAAAGGCTGCGAAGATCACCGCAGCCCAGAGTGAGGGTGCATCGCTGAATCTAACTTGTCAAATACGATTTATCGGTTAGATTTTTGGTATGACGGTATCCTGGACCCCGCACCGCTTCACCGGCGGCCTGCTTGCGCTCGACACGGCGAACACCGTCGTGCTGCGCGGCGATCCGGAGCGGACGTTCGATCGCTTCGACGATCCGGCCGAGATTGCCCGCTTCGCCCATGCGGCGAGCCGCTTTCGCGCTGCCGAACTTGGCGACAGGCCGTTGGCGGTATCCTCGCCGGCGGCGATCGCGCCCGTCGTGCTGTCGATCCGCGAGGCGACTGACCGGCTGTTTCGTGATGCGGCGTCGAAGGGCGCGGTTGCCACCACTGATCTGCCCGGATTCCTGAGAGCCTGCGCCGATGGCCTTGCTGGCAGCCGGACCGACATCGGTGCGCCGGGGAGACCGTTCGGTGATCCCCTGACGCCGATCGCCTTCGAGGCGGCACTGGCGGTTTCGGCGTTGTCGCTTCTGCGTGACGACACCGTCGCGAGGCTGAGGATCTGTCCCAATTGCACCTGGCTGTTCGTCGACAGAAGCCGCAATTCCAGCCGCCTTTGGTGCGACATGGCGGTGTGTGGCAACAGGCAGAAGGCAAGCCGTCACTATCGTCGCCGTCGCATGGCGGAAAATGAGGTCAGGAATGCGTAGCGGCCTTTCCCGTTCGATCCTTGTCGGCGTGGCACTCAGCGCAGCCGTTGCGCTCGGCGCCTGCCGCGATACCGGCAATGACGAAGGCAAGCTGTTCGAGATTTCCGGTAAGATATTCGTCTTCAACTACCGCCTCGCAAGGGCGACTTATGTCGTGACCCTGCGGCCGCTGAAGCCGATGGGAGAGGGCCAGGTCGCGGTCGCCAGCTTCCAGGATCCCGCCGGCGGCGCGCCTCTGGTGGTCGAGCAGAAGGTCTGGCCGAAGCTCGACAAGGTGACGCTGGAGAGTCCGGCACTGACCTGCGTCGTCAAGAACAAGCCCTATGCGATTGCCATCAGCATCAAGGGCGCCGACGGCGCGGTCCTGCAGAAGATCGACACCACGCTGATGTCGACGGAAGACCAGTCGATCCTGCCCGACCGGCCGCTGGTCATCGACCAGCTCTACACCGCCAATCCCGATCTCGTCGGCCATCCCGACGGCAAGCTGCCGGGCGAACCGAAGCCGGATTGCTCGAAGGGCGGCTGACGCGTCGTGGCCATCCGGGCCGCAGCTGAAATTTTCGTGCGCCGGGCAATATCCGCGGACCGGTTTCATACCCGATTCAGGATGGCCGCGGACTGTTCGTTGCGCGTTGCCTGGCATCTGCGATTTTGTTTGACCTGCCTTGCAAGGGGAGAAAGGATGCGTCATCCGACCCCGACGTTGGCTGCCTGCCCCGCGTGGCCTCCGCAGAGGAATTGCCTGATGACGCTGCACGACGTCGCGCTCGACGACAAGTTCGATCTCGCAAAGGAGCGCATCTTCCTGTCTGGCGCGCAGGCGGTCATTCGCATGCTGCTGATGCAGCGCGAGCGTGATCGCCGCGCCGGCCTGAACACGGCCGGCTTCGTCTCCGGCTATCGCGGTTCGCCGCTCGGCGGCCTCGACATGCAGCTTTGGAAGGCGAAGAAACAGCTCGCCCAGGCTGACATCGTCTTCCAGCCGGGTCTCAACGAGGAGCTTGCCGCCACCGCTTGCTGGGGAACGCAGCAGACGGAACTGCTGGGCGAGGGCACTCATGACGGCGTCTTTTCGGTCTGGTACGGCAAGGGACCGGGTGTCGATCGCTCAGGCGACGTGTTCCGCCACGCCAACCTCGCCGGATCGTCGAAGCATGGCGGCGTGCTTGCGCTGATGGGCGATGACCATATGGCCGAATCCTCGACCAATGCGCACGCCACCGAATTCCTGTTCGTCGACACGATGGTGCCGATCCTCAATCCCGCCGGTGTCCAGGAGATCATCGATTACGGGCTCTACGGCTTTGCCATGTCGCGCTTTGCCGGTACCTGGGCGGCGATCAAATGCGTCAAGGACAACATCGAATCGACGGCCTCGGTCGATGCCTCGCTCGAGCGGCTGAACATCGTCGTGCCGGATTTCGACATGCCATCAGGCGGTCTCAACATTCGCCACGAGATCGATATGCTCGGTCAGGAGGAGCGGCTGCATGAGCACAAGCGCGCCGCGGCTTCCGCCTTCATCCTTGCCAACGGGCTGAACCGCATCGTCTATTCGGGCGGCCGCAACCCGAAGATCGGCATCATCACGCTGGGCAAGAGCTATCTCGATGTCCGTCAGGCGCTGGAGGACATCGGCATCGACGAGGCGGCCGCCAACCGCATCGGCGTGCGGCTGTTCAAGGTCGGCTGCCCCTGGCCGCTCGACCTGCATCACATCGCCGATTTCGCCCGCGGCCTCGACACCATTGTCGTCGTCGAGGAGAAGCGCTCGCTGATCGAAGTGCAGCTGCGCGAAAGCCTTTATGGCACTGCCACCCAACCGGTCATTATCGGCAAGAAGGACGAGCGCGGCGACTGGCTGTTTCCGGCCAAGGGCGCGCTCGATCCCAACGAGATCGCCATTGCGCTTGGCGAGAGGATCGTCAGGACCATCGGCCCGTCCGAAGAGATTTCGGCGCGGGTGGCGAAGCTGCGCCAGTTCCAGGCAATGCTCACCGAGGCCACCGACATCGGCTCGCGCACACCGTTCTTCTGTTCCGGTTGCCCGCATAATTCGTCCACCAAGGTGCCGGACGGCTCTATCGCCGCGGCCGGCATCGGCTGCCACTTCATGGCGCTGTGGATGGACCGCAACACCGTCGGTTTCACGGCCATGGGCGGCGAGGGCGCGCAATGGGTCGGCCAGGCGCCGTTCTCCAAGCGCGAGCACATCTTCCAGAATCTCGGCGACGGCACCTACAACCATTCCGGTACGCTGGCGATCCGCTTCGCGCTGTCGAGCGATGCCAACATCACCTACAAGATACTCTACAATGACGCCGTCGCCATGACCGGCGGCCAGCCGCACGAAGGCGGCCTGACCGTCGACATGATCGCCAGGCAGGTGCGCGCCGAAGGCGTCGACCGCATCGCCATCGTCACAGATGAGCCCGGCAAATATGCCGGCAAGGCCGAATTCCCGGCCGGCGCCACCATCCATCACCGCGACGACCTCGATCTCGTCCAGCGCGAGCTGCGCGATGTCAAAGGCGTCTCCGTGCTGCTCTACGACCAGACCTGCGCCGCCGAAAAGCGCCGCCGCCGCAAGCGCGGCACCTTCCCCGATCCCGACAAGCGGGTCTTCATCAACGAGCTGGTCTGCGAGGGCTGCGGCGATTGCGGCGTGCAGTCGAACTGCGTCTCGATCCAGCCGGTCGAGACCGAATTCGGCCGCAAGCGCAAGATCGACCAGTCGAGCTGCAACAAGGATTTCTCCTGCGTCAACGGCTTCTGCCCGTCCTTCGTCACTGTGCACGGCGCCAAGATCCGCAAGGCCGAGGGCCTGGCCGGCAAGGCCGATCCGCTGGAAGGCGTGCCTGTGCCGGCGCAATTCCCGCTTGGCGAGCAGGGCTGGGCGGCGATCATCGACGGCGTCGGCGGCACGGGCGTCGTCACCGTAGGTGCGGTGCTTGGCATGGCGGCGCATCTCGAGGACAAGGGCTGCGGCATGATCGACATGGCCGGCCTCGCCCAGAAGGGTGGCTCGGTGTTCACGCATGTCCGCATCGCCCGCACCCCCGACGACATCCATGCCATCCGCGTTTCGGCCGGCAAGGCCGATCTGGTGCTTGGCTGCGATCTCGTCGTGTCGGGCGCCAAGAAGGTGCTGACCGCGGTGCGCGAGGGCCACACCATCTTCGTCGCCAACACCGCCGAGATCATGCCTGGCGAATTTGCCCGCTCGGCGGATTTTTCGTTGCCGATAGAGCGGCTGAAAAAGGCGATCCGTGCGGCCGCGGGCGACGACAAGGCGCATTTCTTCGACGCCACCCGCACCGCCACGGCACTTTTCGGCAACTCGCTCGGCGCCAACATGTTCATGCTCGGCTTTGCCTTCCAGCATGGCGGGCTGCCGCTATCCGCCGAGGCGGTCGAGAAGGCGATCGAGCTCAATGGCGAAGCCGTGGCGATGAACGTCGCCGCGTTCCGCTGGGGACGTCGCGCTGCCCATCAGCCGGAATTCGTGCGCGGCCTCGTTGCCCAGCCGGGTCCAGCCGTCGCTGGAAAGGCCGGCCCGGGCACGGATGTCGCCGAGACACTGGACGATATCATCGCCCGCCGCGTCGCCTTCCTGACAGCCTATCAGAACGCCGCCTATGGCAGGCGTTATGCCGAAAAACTGGCCGTTTTGCGCGCCGCCGAAGCGAAGGCCATACCCGGGTCGACCACGGTGTCGCAGGCCGCCGCCAGGAACCTGTTCAAGCTGATGGCGATCAAGGACGAATACGAGGTGGCGCGTCTTTACACGGACGGCTCTTTCGCCGCCGAACTGGGCAAGCAGTTCCAGAGCTACGAAAGGCTCGAATTCCACCTCGCGCCGCCGATCATGGGCCGTCGCGGCAATGACGGAAGCCCTAGGAAATCCAGCTTCGGCCCGTGGATGATGAAGGGTTTTCGCCTGCTGTCGGCGATGAAGGGCCTGCGCGGCACCGCCTTCGACCTGTTCGGCTACACCGCCGAACGGCGCATGGAGCGGCGGCTGCTGGCGCAGTATGAGGCGGATCTGGAGCTCATCGCCGGATCGCTGGCCCCGGCCAGGGTCGATGCGGCCGTTGCGCTGGCCTCGGTGCCGGCCCTCATTCGCGGCTATGGTCACGTCCGTCGAGCCAGCGCCGACAAGGCTTCGAGCGAACGCCAAAGGCTGCTCGAACGCCTGTCGAGTACGCCGGCGCGGCCGAAACTTCAGGCCGCGGAATGATCGATACGCCTTGTTTACCTGAACGACAGTTTCCTTGCTTTCCGTTGCGTCACCCGGCTTGACGGCAGGAGCGGCGGGGCCTCTCTAAATCTTTCTTAAGGCGGATGTGGCACTGCTTGGCTCCCCAGGGTTGGGATTCAGGCGTTGAATCTGATAAAGAAGAACGAGATTCCGGTCGACGTCTACATTCCGTTCGTGGAAACCTTGTTTCGCGACGGGTTGACGCTTTCGATAGGATTCTTTGCCCAAACCCTGCTGGTCGTGCTGGTTTACTGGAAAACCATGGATCCGGCCTATCTCGCCGTCACCCTCGGACTGCTGGCTGTCGCCTTCCTTCGTCTTCGCAACATCAGGAAATATCGTCACGCTCCTTCGCCTCAAAATTGGGAAGAGGCGCGTCGCCGCGAGAACGACTACATACTGTACGGCTCGATGCATGGCTTCATGCTTGGTGCCTTCTGCTTTGTCGGCATCTATCTTGCCTATGACCCGTTCGCGGAAATAGCTGCCGTCTGCGTGACGCTTGCCTCCGCCACGTCTATTGCTGGCCGCAACTATGGTTCGCCCAGGATGGTCGTGATCTTCATTATGACCATGACTTGGCCGATCTCGCTGGGCTTCATCCTGCGGGGCGATCCCTATCACTTCATTCTCGGCCTGCTTTCGGCGCCATTTCTTTTTGCCATCAAGCGCTTCGCCGATCTGGTCCGCGAGGTGCTTTTCGCCGCCCTGTCCGAGGAAAAAAAGGCCAATCGCATCGCCCAGCGCTTCAACCGAGCGCTCAACACCATGTCGCACGGCCTTGTCATGCTCGGCCCGGACGGCCGCGTCGCGGTGGCCAATGCCGAGGCCGCGCATCTGATGTCGCTCAAGTCGCCCGACGCGCTGCTCGGCCGGTCGATCCATGGTCTGTTGATGCGCGGTGTCGCCGGCGGCATGCTGGCGCCCAAGGATTGCCGCTACATCGAGGCCCAGCTGACGCGTGCCCTGCGCGAGGGCCGCGACCGCAAGGTGCTGGTTTCCCTCGCCAACGGCCAGCATTACGAGTTCTCGGCGCGCGAAGGCAGCCAGGAACTGGGCGTCATCACCTTCGAGGACGTCACCGCCCGTGTCGAGGCGGAAGACAAGATCCGCTTCATGGCACGTTACGACAACCTCACCGGCCTGCCCAACCGCGCCTATTTCCATGAACTGGTGGGCGAGGCCATGGTATCAGGCGATCGCGATCGTCTCTGCGGCCTTGCGGTGCTCGACCTCGACGATTTCAAGAGCGTCAACGACACGCTTGGCCATCCGATCGGCGATGGCTTGATCTATGCCGTTGCCGAGCGGCTTGCCGCCATTGCCAGGCAAGATATCACGGTCAGCCGTTTCGGCGGCGACGAGTTCATGATCTTCTTCGACCGCGTCGAGGATGAGAGCCATCTGACCAGCCAGCTCGACGAGATTTTCGCCGGCCTGCAAGGAGAAGTCGACGTCGCCGGTCACGGGCTGCGCATTCAGGCCAGCGGCGGCGCGGTGCTGTCACGGGTCAAGGATACCGATGTCGACGCCATGATCGTCAAGGCGGACCTGGCGCTCTACAAGGCCAAGGAGCTCGGCAAGAACAGCTGGCGGCTGTTCGAAGCCTCGATGGATGCCGCCTTCCGCAACCGTCAGCTGATGAAGGCGGACCTGCGTACAGCCGTGGAAAGCAAGGGCTTGAGGGTGGTCTATCAGCCGATCGTGGCGATGAGCACCATGCGTATCGCCAGCTGCGAGGCGTTGTGCCGGTGGGATCATCCCGATCTCGGGCCGATCTCGCCCAGCATCTTCATTCCTTTGGCTGAGGAAATGGGCATCATTTCCGAGATCAGCACCTTCGTGCTGCAGGCAGCCTGCGCCGAATGCGCCAAATGGCCGGACCAGACCAGCGTCTCGGTCAATCTCTCGGCCAAGGATTTCCGCAACCGCGACGTCATCCAGAAGGTTCGCGATGCGTTGGCCGGCTCCGGCCTCGCCGCCTCCCGGCTCGAGATCGAGGTCACCGAAACGGCGCTGCTCGACGACAAGTCGCTGACGCGCCAGTATATCGAGGAGCTGAAGCAGATCGGCGTACGCATCGCGCTCGACGATTTCGGCACCGGCTATTCGAGCCTGAGCTATCTGCACAAACTGCCGCTCGACAAGATCAAGATCGACCGCTCGTTCCTGATGGACGTCACCCAGAACCCCCGTTCGCTCGAGCTGCTCAAGGGTATCGTCAACCTATCGCGGCCGCTGGGGCTTTCGGTCACCGTCGAGGGTGTAGAGACCTTCGAGCAGCTCAAGATACTGGCGCTGCAGGTCAAGCCCGACCTTGTCCAGGGGTTCCTGTTCGGTTCGGCGCTCAGCGCTTCCGGCATCGAGACCATGTCGAACACGGTATGGCCCTTCGCCAAGGACATCAATTCAGCCAAGAGAGCCGCACGCCGCTGACCGGTGCCGGGAAGAGTGTCGCCTTTTCATAAAAATTTACGGATCGTTAACGTTAATGATCGGTAAACGACGTGTGCTCCATTTTCATCTTTTACATCTCAGGGTCCCGTCGTAGGTTGAACTGCGGCGGAAACTTACGAGGGTTTGAGTATGGATGTGCAGTTGGAAGCGCTTGGCCATGTGGCGGGCGGGGGTGAAGAAAATTCGCCCGACAGCATGTCGAGTTTCGCCCGCAATGTTTCAGCGATGCTTGAGCGGACGGAATATCGCCGCTGCGACAAGGGGGAGGATCTCGAAGACATCTATAGGTTACGCTACAAATCCTATCGCTTGAATGATATGGTGTCGGAAAACCCGGAACATATTGTGCACGACGAGCTCGACGAAGCTGAAAATTGTTCCAAGTTCGGCGTCTATATTGACGGCATCCTGGTCTCCACGGTGCGCATTCATCATGCCTGCCGGGCCACGCCACAATCGCCGTCTACAACTGTCTACGGCGACATCCTGCGCCCGATGCTGGCTGCGGGTGCGCACTTTGCCGATCCGAGCCGCTTTGCTGCCGACCCAGACTGGTCGAAGGTCTATCCGCAGATCCCCTACCTGACGCTGCGCCTTGCCGGAATGGCCTGCTTCTACTTCGACGCACCTTACTGTCTCTCGACTATCCGGCCCGAACATGCGGGTTTCTACCGTCGTATCTACAGTTCTGAGCAGATCGGCGAGCTGCGCGACTATCCGGGCCTGAACTACAAGGTCGTGCTTTATCGCGCCAATGTCGCTGCCATTCGCGAGCGGTCGTTCTCGCGCTTTCCATTTTTCCGATCCACATCTCTGGAGCAGCGTATGCTGTTCGAGACACCTGGTGCTGGAGAATTGGCGCCGCTGACCATCCTGCCGACTGCCAAATATTTTCGCGAAGCCGCCTGAGATTAGGCGTTTCGCAGAACCACTGGAGCTTTCGGGCCGGATACGCGTTCTGATGGCTCGGCGCCTTGTCGTCCTCGCCATTGGTCGCCGAATCCACGGATATGCCAAAGGAACCCGTCATGACCATTTCCACACTTGCGCTCACCCCGCTTATCTCGCTGATCGCCGGCGTGCTGATCCTGGTCATGCCAAGGCTGTTGAACTACATCGTCGCGCTCTATCTGATCGTCGTCGGGTTGCTC
>NZ_RZOL01000177.1:0-12248 GCF_004022985.1 Mesorhizobium sp. M7A.F.Ca.ET.027.02.1.1
GCTCAGGACAGCCCTTACCGGACTGCCTTCGGGGCCGGAGCTTGCAGATCTATTGCCGCTGATGGGTCGGGAAGGAACGTTGGCCCGACGACCCTGACCTTGCGCTGTTCCGGCGGCAGCGCGGACACCGGCGACGTCACCGGCTTGGCGGAAACCCGCTTGATCGCCTCGCGGTCGAGCCCGCCTTCCTGATTGGCCAGCGTTTCGGGATCGGCACCTGGATCCGGTTTGGAGATCGGCACCGGAATGAACGGTGCGGAGTCCGTCTCGGGTTGCAACTGTTCCGGATTCGGCGGGTTGCCGGCGATGATCTGAAAACCCTGCGCGGCGGCGTTGCAGCCGCAAGCCGGCGGCCGCGACATATCGGGCTGCTTGTAGAGATAGGCGGTCGGCAATTCGCTGTAGGGTCGGCCGGTGACGGATGACGTCATCGAGGCCGAATCGTCGTCCATGCCGCGCGAATAGAAAACCTGCATCTCGGTGCCGGGGCAGCTCGATTCGCAATTCTTCTGGTCACGTTCGAAATCGCCTGCCGAGGCTGAGTTCGACATCGGGAAGAAGTAGCCGTCGCAGGTGCGCACACAGGAAGTGTGGAACTCACCGCCGACGCTCGGAAAATCGGGTATGCCGGGCTGGTTGAGCACACGGCGGACATTGCGCTCCTCGCCGGGATCGTCGGGCTGGTTGGGCTCATCAAGCATATCGAGCTGCTGGCTGTTGCCGCCAAAAAGCTGATCGAACAGGTTTGCGCTGCCGCCCTCGCGGTTGGCTTCCTGCAAAGGCGCCCGCCGAGGCGCAACGGCGTCGTCGCGGCAGCCATTGGCGTCAAGCGCCGCCAGGATGCGTCCGCGGTCGCGGCGCGAGCCGCCGCCGGCCAGCCGCTCGCGCTTGTTCTGCAAGGCGTCGAGATTGGCATTCATGCGATCGATGGTGGCGTTTAGCCCGGCGCATTGATTGAGGTTGCGGCCAAACAGCGAAAAGCCGCACCCGGCCCGGCTCGCTTGGCCGCGGGCTTTCGAAATCTGCTCATGCTGCCTGGCAATTGCGGAATCGTATTTCCGGATCAGCGCCGGATCGCCACCGCCGCCGCGCGAGGACGCGGCAAGATCGGCTTCCAGCTGGCGGCAGACCCGCGAGGCGGCCTGTGGCTCGGCCACCCCCCAGCTTGCGGACAACAGCAGGCCAAGCAGCACGGCAGCATGCGCCTGCTTCCACCCTCCGCTTGCCATCTGCCCAAACTCCGCCTGCCAAATCCGACTGTTAGCCCGCAATGCTACCGTGTTCGCGGTTAACTGCAGTTTACCGCGAAATCCGTGTTCAGCCCAGATTGACCACCGCCTGTGCCTTGTGGGCGGCTTCCACGACGGCAAGCGCCGTCATGTTGACGACGCCGCGCGAGGTGACCGACGGCGTCAATATATGCGCCGGCATGTCCGTGCCGAGCAGGATCGGCCCGACGTGTAGCGCATCCATCATGGTCCTGAGCGCCGTCAGCGTGATGTTGGCCGAATCGAGGTTGGGGAACACCAGCAAATTGGCTTCGCCCTTCAGCCGTGAATGCGGATAGACGCGCTGGCGCAGATGCTCCGACAGAGCGGAATCGGCGTGCATCTCGCCATCGCATTCCATCTCTGGGGCAATGCGCGCCAGGATCGCCGCCGCTTGCCGCATCTTCAGGGCACTGGGCGAATCGCGCGAGCCGAAATCCGAATGCGAGAGCAGCGCTGCCTTCGGCTCGATGCCGAAGCGCTGGATTTCTTCCGCCGCCAGCACCGTCATCTCAGCGATTTCTTCCGCCGTCGGGTCGACGGAGACGTGGGTGTCGGTCAGGAAGATGATACCGCGCTGCGAGATCAGCATGGAAAGCGTCGACAGGTCGCGATCCTTGACGCCGGTGCGCGGGCCGATGATCAAGGTGACGTTGCGCAGATGCCGCTCGAAGCGCCCTTCGAGGCCGCAAACCATTGCATCGGCATCGCCGCGTTTCAGCGCAAGTGCTGCGATCACCGTGTTGTCGGTGCGCACCATGGTGCGCGCGGCTTCCGTCGTGACGCCGCGCCGGCCGGCGAGTTCGATCAGAAGGTCGACATAATGGCGGTAGCGCGGATCGTCTTCCGGGTTGATCAGGCCGAAATCCACACCGGGCTTGATGCGCAAGCCGTAGCGCTTCAGGCGCACCTCGATGACGTGCGGCCGGCCGATCAGGATCGGCTCGGCGATGCCTTCCTCGAGCACCACCTGGGCGGCGCGCAGCACGCGCTCATCCTCGCCGTCTGCATAGATGACGCGCTTGGCGCTCGATGCCTTGGCTGACGAGAACACCGGCTTCATCACCAGGCCGGAGCGGAAGACGAAGCGGTTCAGCTTGTCGATATAGGCGGCGAAATCGGTGATCGGCCTTGTCGCGACACCGGTGTCGCAGGCCGCCTTGGCGACCGCGGGCGCTATGCGCAGGATCAGGCGTGGATCGAAGGGCGAAGGGATCAGGAATTCAGGGCCGAAGATCGGCGTCTCGCCGGAATAGGCGCGGGCAGCGACATCTGAAGGTTCCTCGCGGGCAAGGGCTGCGATGGCGCGGACCGCCGCCATCTTCATCTCCTCGTTGATAGCGCTGGCACCACAGTCGAGCGCGCCGCGGAAGATGTAAGGAAAACACAGTACGTTGTTGACCTGATTGGGAAAATCGGACCTGCCTGTGCAGATCATCGCATCGGGACGCGCCGCACGCGCCGTTTCCGGCATGATCTCGGGATTGGGGTTGGCCAGCGCCAGGATCAGCGGTTTTGGCGCCATGTGCTCAAGCAGTTCCGGCTTCAGCACGCCTGCCGCCGAGAGGCCGAGGAAGACATCTGCGCCCGATATGACGTCGGCCAGCGTGCGCGCCTCGGTGTCCTTCACATAAGGGTCTTTCCAGCGGTCCATCTCGTCGGTCCGCCCTTTGTAGGCAACGCCGAAACGGTCGGTGACCCAGATGTTTTCGACTTTGGCGCCGAGCGAGACCAGCAGGTTGAGGCAGGCAAGGGCGGCAGCCCCGGCGCCGGAGGTGACGATCTTGATGTCAGATATGGTTTTTCCGGCGAATTCCAGCCCGTTGAGCACGGCGGCGGCGACAATGATGGCGGTGCCGTGCTGGTCGTCGTGGAACACCGGTATGCCCATGCGGGCCTTCAACTGTTCCTCGACCTCGAAGCATTCCGGCGCCTTGATGTCCTCGAGATTGATGCCGCCGAAAGTCGGCTCGAGCGCCGAGATCGTCTCGACCATGCGCTCGATACCGGGCGCGTCGATCTCTATGTCGAAGACATCGATACCGGCGAACTTCTTGAACAGGACGGCTTTGCCTTCCATGACCGGTTTGGAGGCCAGCGGGCCGATATTGCCGAGGCCGAGCACCGCCGATCCGTTTGTGACGACACCGACCAGATTGGCGCGTGCGGTGTAGTCGGCGGCGGTCGCCGGGTCGTCGCGGATTTCCAGGCAAGGGGCGGCGACGCCAGGCGAATAGGCGAGCGCGAGGTCGCGCTGATTGCCGAGCGGCTTGGTCGCCTGTATCTCGAGCTTTCCCGGCCTTGGGTGCTTGTGGAAGTAGAGGGCGGCTTCGTCGAGGTCCGAACGTGCCGTCTTTTTGCTCTCGCCTTCCATGCGGCCGCTCCCTCGAAATCTGGCTGAGATTCCCTTTTAGCATGCAGCCGTGGTTTTTCGCGACGCTAATTGACGCGCCGGCAGCTTTACCCGGCGGCGCGTAGAAAGTTGCTAATGATCAAATGCTTATGCCGATTCTCTAACGGACGGCTCCTACAGTTTCACGGACAAGTTGATCAAAAGGCGCTGACGTAGAGACCACCATCGACCGGTATGTTCTGCCCGGTCAGATAGCCCGCATGGACCGAGCACAGGAAGGCGCAGATCTGGCCGAATTCTTCCGGCGTGCCGAGCCGCTTGGCCGGAACGTCGGCGCTGATGCGGGTCTTGCGCGCGGCTGCGGCCTTAGGGCTTTCGACGCTGCCGGCTTCATGCGGGCCGCGCAGCCGGTCGGTGTCGAGCTTGCCCGGCAAAAGACTGTTGATGGTCACGTTGCGGTCGATCACCGTTCTGGCCACGCCGGCAAGAAACGAGGTCAGGCCGGCGCGCGCGCCGGACGACAGGTCGAGGCCGGGAATGGGCACATAGACCGACAGCGATGTGATGTTGACGATGCGGCCGAAGCCGCGCGCCGCCATGCCGTCAAGGACAGCCTGGACCAGCTCGATCGGCGTCACCATGTTCTGGGTGACGCCTTCGAGGATCTTTTCGCGATCGAGCGTGCGGAAATCGCGAAGCGGCGGGCCGCCATTGTTGTTGACGAGGATGTCCGGCTCGGGGCAAGCCGCGAGCAGCGCCTTCTGCACCTCCGGCTTCGAAACGTCGCCAACGACTTCCGTCACCGTGACGCCATATCGCTCGCGCAACTCCGCGGCGGTTTTCGCCACCAGCTCGGCATTGCGCCCGTTGACCACGACATCGCAGCCGGCTTCCGCCAGCGCCATGGCGCAACCGCGCCCAAGTCCCTTGCTCGAAGCGCAGACGATGGCCTTCTTTCCGCGGATACCGAGATCCATGACGATTTCTCCTGTGATTTGGCCGGCAAGCTAGTCCTTCGGCTGGACCAATCGCAACCGTCATACGGTTGTTGCATGAATCGGGGCATAGGCTCGCGAAAGCAACGGTGAAATCGCGATGTCCGGCCAAGAGCCCCGCACTTTCCGCAGCATGTTCATTTCCGATGTCCATCTGGGCTCGAAGGCGGCCAAGGCCGAGTTCCTGATCGATTTCCTTCGATATCACGATGCCGATATCATCTATCTGGTGGGCGACATCGTCGACGGCTGGCGGCTGCGGCGGAGCTGGCACTGGCCGCAAAGCCACAATGACGTCGTGCAGAAACTGCTGCGCAAGGCGCGCAAGGGCGCCAACATCACCTACATCGCCGGCAACCATGACGAGTTCGCCCGCCAGTTCCAGGGCGTGCATTTCGGCGGCATCGTCGTCGCCGACCGTGCCATCCACGAGACCGCCGACGGCAAGCGCCTGCTCGTCATCCATGGCGACCAGTTCGACACCGTGGTCCACAATGCGCGCTGGCTGGCCTATCTCGGCGACCATGCCTATGACGCGGCCATGCTGGTCAACCGCGTGGTGACGCGGCTGCGGCAACTGCTCGGCCTGCCGTATTGGTCGTTTTCGTCCTGGGCCAAGCACAACGTCAAGAAAGCGGTGAACTTCATCGGCTCGTTCCAGACCATGCTTGCGGATGAGGCGCGTCGTTCACACGTCGACGGCGTCATTTGCGGCCACATCCATCATGCCGTCATCGAGAATTTTGGCGATGTCCAGTACATCAACACCGGCGACTGGGTGGAAAGCTGCACGGCCGTGGTCGAGCATTTTGACGGCCGCATGGAAATCCTGACCTGGGCGCAGGTGCTGCCAGAAGCGCCGGACGAGCCCTTTGTCCCGTTGCTCATCAAGGACCGGGTAGGGCAGGCGGCATAGTCCGAAGTCTTTTCAGGCTTCGGAATCGATCAATTAGTCCAACCGGTTTCGTCCGGTTTTCGTCCATGTTAAGGGATCGACACGCGTTGCCGTCCGGTCGAATACAGCGCGATTGGATCGATTCATGGCCCTGCCGCAGCTCTCGCCCGAACAACTCGTCAAGCCGCGCCATTTCGAACTGCGCATGAGCCTGATCTTCGCGACGCTGTACGTGCCGCTCGGAACCCATTTGCCTTATTTTCCACTGTGGCTGCAGGCCAAGGGTTTTCACGCCGAGCAGATCGCCGTCATTCTGGCGGCGCCGATGTTCCTGCGCGTGGTGACGACGCCGTTACTGACCGCGTTGGCCGACCGTGCCAGGGACCGCGCCGATGTCTATGTCGCGCTGATGGCTGCATCACTGCTCCTGTCGGCAGGCTATTTCCTGCCGCCGACCTATGCGATGGTGCTGGCGGTCTCACTGGCGCTGACCATTGTCTGGACGCCGCATTCGCCGATCGCCGACTCGCTGGCGCTTTCGGGTGTCCGCCGCTTCGGTTCGAACTACACAAGCATGCGCAAATGGGGCTCGATCTCCTATCTCTGCGCCAATGTCGCCGGCGGCTTCATTCTGTCGGCAACCGGCTCGCAGGCCGTTCCGGTTATCATTCTGGCGGCGTTTGCCGCGGCCCTTGCCGCTGGCCTGCTGGCGCCGCGTCTAGGCCGTCCACGGCGCGCCTCACCGCTGTCGGCCACCGATATCCAGCATTCGGCGCCGAAGCTTCTCAACCCGTATTTCCTGTATTTTTCCGTCGGCGTCGGCGTCATAACCGCCAGCCACGCATTCCTCTACGGTTTCGTCTCCATCTACTGGAAATCGATCGGCCTCAGCGATTCGGTTGTCGGTCTCTTATGGGCCTGGGGCGTGGTGTCGGAAGTCTGCATGTTCATGATGTTCACCCGCTTTTTTGACCGGTTCTCCGTCGTGTCGATCATGGTGATGGCGGGGATCGGCTCCATCGTGCGCTGGATCGCCTTTCCGCTGGTCTGGCCGCTCGGCCTCGGCATTCCCGGTTTCTTCGGTGTCCAGTCGCTGCACTCGGTCTCGGTGGCGCTTGGGCTGATCGGCCTGCAGAAGATGATCGGCGAAACCGTCTCCGAGGAGCGGACAGGTGCCGCGCAAGGCATTGCCTATTTCTCCAACGGCTTCTTCATGGCGGTGGTGACGCTGGCGTCCGGCCCGCTCTACGACCATCTCGGCGTGGACGGCTTCTTTGCCATGATCCCGATCGCCTTGATCGGCCTCGTGCTGATCGGCCTTGCAGCGCGCTCAGCCCCACAGCGCCACATCGGGCGGTGACACCAGCGATCCCTGGTAGACAAGGCCCGGTACCCGGTCGCGGGCAAGCAGCAGCGGACCGTCGAGGTCGACGAAATCGGCATGCTGGGCAAGCAGCACCGCTGGCGCCATCGCCAATGACGTGCCGACCATGCAGCCGACCATCACGCCGAAACCGAGTTCGCGGGCGCGATCGCGCAGCACCAGTGCCGCAGTCAGGCCCCCCGACTTGTCGAGCTTGATGTTGACGGCATCGTAGAGACCGACAAGCGCTTCGAGATTCTCAGCCTCATGCACGCTTTCATCGGCGCAGATCGGCACGGGATGGGCGATATGGCGCAGGATTTCGTCATGACCGGCCGGCAGCGGCTGCTCGATCAGCGCGATGCCTTGTTCGGCGGCAAAGGCGAGGTTCGCAACGATGTTGTCGTCGCTCCAGCCCTCATTGGCGTCGAGGATGATGCGGCTGTCTGGCGCTGCCTGCCTGACCGCGCGGATGCGGGCGATGTCGTTGTCGCCGCCGATCTTGACCTTGAGCAGCGGCCGCGCCGCATTGGCGCGAGCCTGCGCCGCCATCGCCTCCGGCTCGTCCAGCGACAGCGTGTAGGCGGTTTCGAGCGCCTGCAAGGGAAGAGCACCTATCGCGACTGCTACCGAGGTTCCGCTGAGCTTTGCCTCCAGGTCCCACAGAGCGCAGTCTATGGCGTTGCGGGCGGCTCCGGCCGGCATCGCATCAAGCAAGGCGGTCCGGCCGATGCCACCGGCGATCCGGCCGCGCATGGCCTCGATCGCGTCGCGCACGCCCTCCATGGTCTCGCCATAGCGCTTGTAGGGGACGCATTCGCCACGGCCGAGGTGGCCGCCCTCGCCGATCGTGCAGGAGATCACTTCGGCTTCGGTCTTGGAACCTCGCGAAATGGTGAAGGTTCCGGCGATGGGAAAACGCTCGGCCTCGACCGAAATGACACGCGCCATATTTTTCTGCTCCTGCTATGCGACAAGCGTTGTCGGCAAATCGACAGGTCAGACCCGTCAGGCTAAACAGGACGCCATGTTGACCATCGGCAAGCGCGACGCAAGCGGCACGACCGCAGGGGAGGCTGACCACGAACCGCGTGTGGCGATCGGCGAGGAGGACGGCGTTCTTGGCTGCGCTTTCTCCGGAATCTGGACCACAAGGACCGTCGCGCTCATCGACGCCGACATGCGCAAGATCGAAAAGCGAAGCGGCTTCAAAACCTTGGCGCTCGATGTTTCCAAGATCGAGAAGATGGACACCGCCGGGGCCTGGCTGATCGACCGGCTGGTCAGCGCCTTCGAGAAGAAGGGCGTCGAGATCCAGATGCAAGGCCAGAGCGAGATCGCTTCGATCCTGCTCGAAGCTGTCGGCGAGGCCGTGCGGCGCGAACCCGAATCCGGCCCGGCGCGACGGCCCAACATCGTCATTCGCGCGCTGGAGGCGGTTGGCCGCCGGGTCTACGAGATGCGCGACGATTTTCTCGCCTCGATGAACATCCTCGGCGCCACCATCCGTGGCGCGCAGATGAAGCTCGGCCGTGGCCATGCCGTCAACCCGGCGGCGATTTTCAACCAGATCGACCGCATGGGCGTCGGCGCCATTCCGGTGGTGGTGCTGATGTCGGCGATCGTCGGCGCCATCGTTGCCCAGCAAGGCGCCTATCAGCTCAGCTATTTCGGCGCCGATATCTTCGTCGTCGACCTGGTCGGCGTGCTAATCCTGCGCGAACTCGGCGTGCTGATGACGGCGATCATGATCGCCGGCCGCTCCGGCAGCGCGATCACCGCCGAGATCGGCTCGATGAAGATGCGCGAGGAGGTCGACGCGCTGAAGGTCATCGGGCTCAACCCGATCGGCGTCCTGGTCTTTCCGCGGCTCGTGGCGCTGGTCATCGCCTTGCCGTGCCTGACCATCATCGCCAATTTCGCCGCACTCGGCGGCGGCATACTGGCTGCCTGGCTCTATTCCGACATCCCGCCCGCCGCCTTCATCGACCGGTTGCGCGTCGCCATCGATCTCAGCACCATCTTTGCCGGCCTGATCAAGGCGCCGTTCATGGCCATGATCATCGGCACGATTGCCTCGGTCGAAGGCATGAAGGTCGGCGGCAGCGCCGAATCGCTCGGCCAGCATGTTACCGCTTCGGTTGTGAAGTCGATCTTCGTCGTCATCATCCTCGACGGACTTTTTGCCATGTTCTACGCAGCGATCGAGTTCTGAGATGAAGCTGCGAAACAGGAAAAGGGCGGGCGCATTGGCGGATGAGGCGGGCGAGGGCGACATCGTGCTATCCGCGCACGACATCAGCGTGTCCTTCGCCGACAAGCTTATCCTCGACAGACTGTCGCTCGACATAAGGCGCGGCGAAATCCTTGGATTTGTCGGTGCCTCGGGTGCTGGTAAATCCGTTCTGCTGCGCACCATTCTCGGCCTGACGCGCAAGCAGTCGGGTACGATCAAGCTGTTCGGCGTCGATGTCGAGAAAGCTGATGATGCCGAGCGTCTGCGCATCGACATGCGACTTGGCGTGCTGTTCCAGCACGGCGCGCTGTTCTCGGCGCTGACAGTGCAGGAAAACGTCCAGGTGCCGATGCGCGAATATCTCGACCTGCCGCGAAAGCTGATGGACGAACTGGCGATGCTCAAGATCGAACTGGTCGGGCTGCCGCCCGATGCAGCGCAGAAATTCCCGTCCGAACTGTCCGGCGGCATGATCAAGCGCGCCGCGCTGGCCCGGGCGCTCGCGCTCGATCCCGACATCGTCTTCCTCGACGAGCCGACATCGGGCCTCGATCCGATCAGCGCGGCGGAGTTCGACGAGCTGGTCGTCAAGCTGCGCGATACGATGGATCTGACCGTCTACATGGTGACGCACGATCTCGACACGCTGTTCACCGCTTGCGACCGGGTGGCCGTGCTCGGCAAGAAGAAAGTGCTGGTCGAAGGCACCATCGACGACATGCTGAAGAGCGAGGAACCGTGGGTAAAGTCCTATTTCCGCGGAAAACGCGCCCGGCAACTTGATCTTGCGGCGCGCGCATAGCCATAAGTGGGACAATGGAAACCAGAGCCAACTACGTCATTGTCGGCATCTTCACGCTGGCCGCGATCCTGGCGGCGTTTGCCTTCGTCTACTGGACGGCGGCGATCGGCGACAAGGGCGAGACGACGTTGCTGCGCGTGCGCATTCCGGGCTCGGCGTCCGGGCTTGGCCGCGGCAGTTTCGTGCTGTTCAACGGCGTCAAGGTCGGCGACGTCAAGCGCGTCTATATCGACGTCGACAATCCGACGGTTGCCATCGCCGATACCGAGATCGACCGCATGACGCCGATCACCAAATCGACGCAAGCCGATATCGGGCTTGCCGGCCTGACCGGGCAGGCCAACATCGAGCTCAAGGGCGCCGACCCCAAGGAAGTGAAACTCCTCGACCAGGCGGAAAAGGAAGGCAAGGTCGCCGAGATCGTTGCCAACCCGTCGGCGGTGACCAACCTCTTGCAGACGGCGCAGAATATCTTCACCCGCGCCGACAAGGTGCTGACCGAGCTCGAAGGCTTCACCAGGGACGTTCGCGGGCCGCTGACGCAGACCGTCCAGAATGTTCAGACCTTCTCCGATGCGCTGGCCAAGAATTCGGATGGCATCGACAAGTTCCTGTCCGCCGCCAGCACGCTGGCGGATGAGCTTAAAGGCGTTTCCGGCAAACTCGACGGCACGCTGAAAGCAGCCGAAGGCCTTCTCAACGCCGTCGACAAGGACAAGATCAAGAGCATCGTCGCCAATGTCGACGCGGTAACCGGTAACCTCAAGGAGACGTCGAAGCAGCTCGACGGCGTAATCAAGAACGTCGATACGGCCGTGGGGTCGGTCAACGATTTCGCCAAGCAGACGCAAGGCACGCTGGCCAAGGTCGACAACGTGCTCGACGGTATCGATCCCGCACAAGTGCGCTCGGCGCTCGCCAACATCCAAAAGGCCAGCGAGAGCGCCGACAAGGCCGCCGCCGACATCGCGGAGGTGACCCACAAGTTCGCCAACCGGGCCGACGACATCGACCAGACGATCAAGGACGCAAAGCAGCTCGCGCAACGGCTAAACGATGCCTCGGTGCGCGTCGATGGCATTCTTGCCAGGGTCGATACCTTGCTCGGGTCGGGGCAGGCCGACGGCGTGATGGCGGATGCCAGGGCGACGCTGAAGTCGTTCAAGCAGGTTGCCGACACGCTGAATGCCCGCCTTGGCGTCATCACCGACAATCTGGCGCGCTTCTCGGGACAGGGACTTTCGAACGTCGAGGCCTTGGTGCAGGACAGCCGCCGTTCGATCAGCCGCATCGAGGAGGCGGTGACCGATCTCAGCCGCAATCCGCAGCGCATCCTTTCGGGTGGCGACGGCGAGGTTCGGCAATTCGATGGCAGGGCGCGGCGTTGACTTCGGCGACGGCGCGCCCCAGAAACATGAGCCGCGAAAGCGGGTCGATCTTACGATCCGGGGACAACGGGGATCGCGCGTGAAGTCTGTATGGGTGAAAACGGGCGGGTTGACTTCGGCTGCGGCACTGCTTGCCTTGACGCTGGCCGGCTGCGCGGCGTTGGGCGGCAAGCCCGCGCCGCTCGATACGTTCGAACTGTCAGCGCCTTCGGTCGACGCGCATGGCCATAGCCGCCGCCAGATCCTGATCGCGCAGCCGTCGGCGCTCAAGGCGCTGGACAGCCAGAATATCGTCATCAAGCCGTCGGATCGGTCGATCCAGTATCTCAAGGGCGCGCAATGGGCCGACCGGCTGCCGTTGATCGTGCAGGCGCGGCTGGCCGAGACCTTCCAGCGTTCAGGCAGCTTTGCCGGCGTCGGCAAGCCGGGCGAGGGCCTGGCGATCGACTATCAGGTGATCGTCGAAATCCGGTCCTTCGAGGTGCGTGTCGACGGCGGCGAACATGCCGAGGTCGATCTGTTCGTGCGTATCCTGAACGATCGCAACGGCGAGGTCCGTGCCTCCAAGAGCTTCACCGCAACCGCACCCGTCTCGGGCAGCGGCAATCCTGCCTATGTCAGCGCGCTCGACAAGGCGTTCGGCGACGCCGCCGGGCAGATCGTGCACTGGACGGATTCGGTGATCTGAGCTTTCAAAGCGATCGTGCGTCGCGTTGAAACCACGTCGCACAGCGCATCGACTAAAGATCTTTGGTTTGCGCCGCCCCTCATTGCCCTGCCGGACATCTCTCTCCGTATAGTGACGGGGAGAGAGGGGCCGGTGTCCGAACCGGATAGATAGGTAACAGAATGGACTGATTAGATGGGTGACAGTTTTCTTGTCCGCCGGGAGGACCGGCGATGGTTTGGCGAGAGACTGGCATCATGGATGAGCGGCTTCGGTTTGTT
>NZ_RZOL01000178.1:0-12205 GCF_004022985.1 Mesorhizobium sp. M7A.F.Ca.ET.027.02.1.1
GTAGGGTGGGTTCGAGGGCATTCCAAACATACTCCCTTATTCCCCTACTCCCTTACTCCCATAAATTCTAATTCCCCGACACCAGCGTATCCGTGATCTCGAAACGCTCGGCCTCACCGATGCGGATCATGTTGAGGCTGCCCTCGCGGGTGAAGCGGAAATTGCTGGGCGCGTCGGAGCTGGCCGGCCGGCCGCCGCGGAAGGAAATGACGCGCGTGCCGCCATCGGGCCAGGTGACCGTGACGTCTGCCTTGTCGGCGGTGCGTACGACGTTGACCTTGCAGCGCTCCATTGGCTGGCCGACATAGCGGGCGCAGGGAATCTCGGGATCCGGCGAGACGTCAGGCGCCGCCAGCGCCAGTACGTACGCATCCTGCATCGCGGCGCGGCCGATTTCGGCGGCGGATTTTGGCGTGCTTTCGGCTGCCGGGCCGGCGCCGCCAAGCCGCGCTGTCAGGTCGGGCGGCGGGACCGGCGCGCTGTTGGCCGAGCCGGTGGCGTGGGATTGATCCGGCGCCGAGGCCTGCCCGGTCTCATTGGCGCTGCCGGTGGAGGCAACCACCGGCGCATCGGCCGGTCTTGTCTCACCTTCGACATAGGGGGCCGGATTGAGGGGGATGAGATAGCGCGCCGGCGCCCAGCCGCTCAGCTTCTCCTTGCCTGTGCTCTCGATCTTGCACCATTTGTAGCCGTTGATGTCGTTGCAGCCGAGATTGGTGACCATGTCGCCGCTGCTCAGCCGCGCCTCGACCGTGGCGACCGGCGATGCGGTGGTGCGGACTTTGAGAAGGTCGTCCGGTGCCAGGCCGGTGACGACCGAGATGACGAGCTCCGGCGCCTCTTGGGCCATCTCTTCAGCCATAGCGGGGGCAATCACCGGCCATGCCGTCATCAACAGCGGAGCCGCAATCAGCGCATGGAGGGTTGTTCGGAGCGTAACTGTGCGCCTCATCGTTTGGCCGTGCGCTGATACCGTGCCGCGGCGGATCGAGCCCGCGCAAGCCCGGCCGGTTTTATAAGGGACGACGCGGCGCCATGTAAGCCCGAAAATTCGGCTCGCCGTTTCGCCAGTCTCAACCCGGACCGCCAGGCCGTGAGCCAACTCAGCCGGACGGGCATGAACGCAAGAGCGTTCAGCCGGGCAGGGGCATGAACCCTGTTCTGAGCGCGTGAGCCCATTCCGGCCGGCCCGCCTGTTCGGCTTGCCTGGCGGCCGCCTCGTGGTCGTAGTCGACGGCGATGGCCTCGAAGCGGTCGGGCTGGCCGTTGCTGCCCAAGGTGACGATGCCGTAGCGCGCATACGGCGAGCCCTGCTCGGAGACATGCGCCGGCGGTGTGGAATCGTCATAGGCAGGGCAGCCGATGCTGCCCGGATTGAAGATGACGGGACCATCGGGGACGCGGATCAGTTCCGCGCGGTGGCTGTGGCCGCACAGCGCGATGCGGCAAGCCGGGTCGAGCGTCTTCAGCCGCCGCCGGATCGCCGCCAACGGCGCACGCACCAGCTGGCCATTGACGATGGTATCGGCGAGATATTTCTCGTCATGGTCGGGACGGGCGTGGAATGCGATGATTCCGGGTGCGATCTCCAGCGTCAGCGGCTGGGCGAAAAGCATCTGGCGCTGCGTCTCGGTCAGCCGCTCCTGCGCATAGACGTCGGAGGGCCACATGGTGTCATCAGCGGGGTCGGCGGCGACACGGCGGTCGTGGTTGCCGCGCACCGTCGGCAGGTTCAGCGCCTCCAACCGCGCAAACGTCTCGCGCGGCCAGAGCGGGCCGGAAACGCTGTCACCGAGATTGACGGTCAGGTCGGCGCCGCCGCGCCGGCGAAGGTCATCAAGCACGGCGTCGAGCGCCAGCACATTGCCGTGGATATCGGCGAGTACGGCGATGCGCATTTTCGGAAGGCTCCTGTGTGACGCCGCTTTTCCTTTTGCCCACGTCCGTGGGGCGAGGAACCCAAGTTCTGCAAGGTCAGGCGTGCACTTCGATGTCGTGGCCGCCAACCGCCGGCAGTGCCGGATCGTCGCCGGCGGCGGCGATGACGCTGTCGAGCAGGCCGGGGAAGCGGGCGTCGAGATCGGCGCGGCGCAGTGTGATCATGCGGTTGGTGCCGACCACTTCGGCGCGGGTGACGCCGGCCTCGCGCAATTTGGCCAAGTGGTAGCTCAGATTGGTCTTCGAGCCGAAATCGAGGAACTGGCTGCAGTTCAGCGGCACGCCCTGCTTGCTGGCGAGATAGCGCACGATGGCGAGCCGGGTCGGATCGCCGAGCACGCCAAGCACGATCGGCAGGCTGATCTGGTCCGTATTGGGGTGTGGCAAGGTCATGGCTCGAAACTAAGCACAGTCGGGTCCGATTTCAACGCATCCATCATTGTTGGCCCGCACGCGGCCTTTCTCCGTCTGGCGCCGACCTGTGCTGACACAGGGCTGTCAGGAAGGTTCAGCTATTTTTCCCTGGCTTCATTGACATGATGCCCTATTGTGTCCAATTGTTCAATAACTTTTGAACTAAGGACATCCCGCCATGGACAAGCGCCTTTTCTGGCTTGCGCTCGGATCGTTCACGATCTCGACCGAAGGCTTCGTCATCTCCAGCCTTCTGCCCGACATCGCGGCGGATGCCGGTATCTCCATTCCGCTGGCCGGCACGCTGATCACCGCCTTTGCGCTCGCCTATGCGATCGGCACGCCGATCCTGGCGACGCTGACAGGCGAGTGGGACCGGCGCCGCGTCATCCTGTGGACGCTGGTGTTCTTCGTGCTCGGCAACATCGCCGCTGCCTTGAGTTCCTCCTTCGAACTGCTGCTGATCGCGCGCATCGTCATGGCGCTGTCGTCGGGCCTGTTCGCCGCAACCGCGCAAGGCACCGCGGTGGCGCTGGTCGATGATCATCACCGGGCGCGTGCCATCGCCGTCGTCGTCGGCGGCACCACTGTGGCCGTTGCGCTCGGTGCGCCACTGGGCGCGCTCGTTGCCACCGTTGCCGGCTGGCGCGGAACCTTTTTTGCCATCGCCGGCCTTGGTGCGCTTGCCGGCGCGATCCTGTGGTACCGGCTGCCGCGGGGCATCGTTGGCACCAGCCTGCCCTTGAAGCGCAGGCTGGCGGCAGCGCTGCGTCCCGGCGTGATGCCGATCCTGTTGACGACAGTGCTGGCGTTGATCGGCGCCTTCACCGTCTTTGCCTATGTCGCGCCGCTTGCCATCGAGGGCGGCGGTCTCAGCCAGATCGCGCTGCCCGGCATGCTGCTCGCCTTCGGCGTCGGCGCCGTCATCGGCAACATTGGCGGCGGCCAGGCTGCCGACCGGTTCGGCGCGACCCGCACCGTCGGCTGGTCGTTGGCGCTGAGTGCCGGCATGCTGGTCCTGCTGTCGGTCATCCCGACCTTTCTGCCGCCGCATATTGCAGGACCGGCGCTGATGGCGATGATGGTGCCGTGGGGCATCGTCGGCTGGGCCTTCCCGCCGGCGCAGGCCAGCCGCATCATCAAGCTGGCGCCCGACGCCGCCCCGATCGTGCTGTCGCTCAATGCCTCGGCGCTCTATCTCGGCGTGGCGCTGGGCGCCGTGGTTGGTGGCGCCGTGCTGCGCTACGGCGCGCCGGCCGATCTTGGCTTGGTCGCCGCGATCTTCCCGATCATCGGGCTTGGCATCGTGGTCGCCGGCCGCCGGGCGGCTCGGCCTGTAGAGATGCCTGCCGAGTAATCTCTTTGAAAGCCGTTGGCCGGCTCAGCGGGCCGGCGGCAGATCAAAATCCAGCGCGGCGATGTCATCCAGCGCCGCGCGCAGTTTTTCAGCCTTGTCACTGCCGACGACATCCTCGAAACGCTGCTGGGCGATCTGCCACAGTTTCATCGCCGCCTCGAGCTTGGCCAGCCCTTGGGGCGTCAGCCGCACACGCTTGACGCGGCGGTCGTCCGGATCGGCGAAGGTCTCGACATAGCCGTCGCGGATCAGTGGCTTCAGTGTATGGCCGAGCGCCGACAGGTCCATGATCAGCGACGTGGCGATGGCCCCCATCGCCGGCTCCTCGCCGATATGGATCTGGTAGAGCAGGCCCTGCTGCGTCGCCTTGAGGCCTGATGGCTCCACCACATCATCATAAAACTTGCCGAGCTTGCGCGTCGCGCGGCGCAGCGCGGCGTTGTTGCAGAGCGTGAGGCCGGGCAAGCTGTCCTTTGACATGATGGTCCTTGGCGCCGGCGAATGAGGCCCGGCTGCACCCCTCAAATAATCCCCGTCCGTATCATTGACAAGATAGTGGCATATGCCTACTTCCCAATTAGTGGTATATGCCACTAAATCAATCACGCGGCTTTCGGTAGCGCGGCAGATGCCACGGCGCCGGGTCAGTCGAAACGAACCAGATCAGTCGAAGAAGGAACAGGACAATGAGTGGACAGGGCAACAAGGGCACGGCGGTCGTCACCGGTGCTTCGTCGGGCATCGGCGCGGTCTATGCCGACCGGCTGGCGGGGCAGGGCTACGATCTGGTGCTGGTGGCGCGGCGCGCCGACCGGCTGGAGGAACTGGCCGGGAAGCTGCGCCAGACCTATGGCCGCAAGGTCAGCGTGATCAGCGCCGACCTTTCCAACGACGGCGACGTCCGCCGCGTCGAACAGGCGATCGCCAGCGACGACAGCGTGACGCTGCTGGTCAACAATGCCGGCCTTGGCGGCCAGTCCGTGGTGGCAATCGCCGATGCGGACGCTGCCGAACGCATGATCAAGGTCAATGTCATCGCCCTGACGCGGCTGACCCGTGCCGTGCTGCCGGGGTTTTTGGCGCGCAACAGAGGTGCGGTCGTCAACATCGCCTCCGTGCTCGCCTATGAGACCTCGTTCGGCGGCATCTACAGCGGCACCAAGGCCTATGTCGTCAACTTCACCGAGGCTCTGCACCGCGAGGTGGAGGGTACGGAGGTGAAGGTGCAGGTGGTGCTGCCGGGCGCGACACGGACGGATTTCTGGGAGCTTGCCGGCAGCGATATCGACCAGCTTCCGAAGGAAATCATCATGAGCGCCGACGATATGGTGGATGCGGCCCTTGTCGGCCTTGCCAGGGGTGAAGCCGTCACCGTGCCGGCGCTCGCCGAGCCGGCCAAACTGGACATTTTCCTCGGTGCCCGGCAGGCCTTCTACGGCAGCCTGCACGCCGACAAGCCGGCGGCCCGCTACGCGGCTTGAGGGTTTAGGCTGGTTCGCTTTACGAACCAAAAGGCCCATCATCCGGCCGCTTCGCGGCCACCTTCTCCCCGCTGGGGAGAAGAGACCGGCGCCGGCGCTGACAATCTCCTCTCCCCGAGGGGAGAGGTCAGCCGAGCGAAGCGGAGGCTGGGTGAGGGGGCCTTGCGTCCAACTCAGGCCGTCCGCCACATCGGAATGATCGAGGCGGCCAGCACCAGTGCCAGCACGATGTTGAGCGCGCGCCATTGCCATTCGGTCTTGAGCAGCCGCGCCAGCACCATGCCGGCCACGCACCACAGTGAAAGCGAGGCGGCGGCCGCGAGGCCGAAGGTGGCGCCGAGCAGCAGCGCAAGCTGCACCGGTCCGCTGGCCAATGCCGCGAACGAAGCCGCGGCGCCCAGTCCCATCGCCCAGCCTTTCGGGTTCATCCATTGAATGCCGGCGCCGCCCAGAAAGCTGTTCGGCCTAGCCATGCTCACATCCAGATTGGGCGGTCCGCTGCGGCCGATCTTGATCGCCAGCCAGAGGAGATAGAGCGAGCCGATGACCTTCATGGCCAGTTGCAGCGAAGGCACGGCAAGCAGCAGACCGGCAAGCCCGGCGGCAGCGGCACCCGTGACGGTGGCGAGGCCGGCGGCGCTGCCGACCAGCAGGGGCACGGAACGGCGAAAGCCGAACTGCGCGCCGGACGCCGTAGACAGGGTCGTGGCGATGCCGGGCGTGGTGGTGGCGACGATGGCAAAAAGGATGAGCGGGAGAATGGGCTCGAGCATGCGGCGTCCTCTGTCAGAGGGCTGCGATCGTAGCTGCGTGCGAACTTCAGTAAATGCAATGTTTGCCATGGTCAGCATTAGGATAGATAATGCCACCCATGATCCGAAATCTCGACATGGCGCTGATCCGCACCTTCATCACCGTCGCCGACAAGGCCAGCATGACGGCGGCGGCCAATGCGCTGCACCTGACGCAAGGTGCTGTCAGCCAGCAGGTCAAGCGGCTGGAGGAGGCGCTCGGCTCCAGCCTGTTTACGCGCGACCGGCGCGGCTTGCGGCTGACGCGCACCGGTGAACAGCTGTTCGGCAGGGGCAAGCGGTTGCTGGCCTTGAATGACGAGATCTGGGCCGAGATGGCTGGGACATCGGTGGCCGGCCAGGTGCGGCTGGGCGTGCCCTACGACCTTGTCGGCACCTTGCTGGCGCCGGTGCTGAAGACCTATGCCGAGACCTATCCGCAGATCGAGATATCGCTGGTCTGCGCCTCGTCGCCGGAGCTGACGGCTGCCCTTGCGGCCGGGACCATCGACCTTGCGGTGATCGAGGAACGCGTCGGCCCGTCGGCCGGTGAGTGCCTTGCCATCGACCGGCTGGTCTGGGTCGGTGCCAAGGGCGGCATTGCCCGCGCCAAGCGGCCGCTGCCGGTTTCGATCGTCGCCGACACCTGCGCCTTCCGCCCGGCGGTGCTGGCGGCCCTCGGTGAGTACGGGCTGGAGTGGCGCACCGTGTTCGAAAACGGCAACATCGACGCGACGACGGCGACGGTGCGGTCGGACCTCGCCGTCACCGCCTGGCTAGCCTCCACCGTGCCGGCGGATCTCGACATATTTCCAGCGGAGTCCGGCCTGCCGCCGCTGCCGAATTTTGCCATCAATCTGCATCTGCCGAGGCACGGTGTCGGGCCGGCGGCGCAGGAATTCGCGCGGCACATCCGCGATGGCCTGGCGCGGCGGCCGGTGGCGGCTTGAGAGACTTCTCAGAACTTGGGTTCCTCTACCCCGTCGATCGGGGGAGAGGTGTCGAGCGAAGCTCGACGGAGTGGGGGTCGATCTTCTTCGCCTGACTACCGCTGTCTGAGTCTTGCCCGCCTGGTTGTGCCTATCTTGCGGAGGTGCGTTTGGCGAATGGCTTCCCCACTCCGTCGCTGCTTCGCAGCGCCACCTCTACTCCCTCCGGAGGGAGAGGAAAGCACGCCAAGGCCGTCCTGCTACTTCCAGTTCCTGCGCCGCTCGAGCTCGGCGTCGGATGGCTCTCCCGTGACAAACGAGCCGACCTTGATTTCGCCCGCGCGCTCGTAGGTGGCGATGATGACGCCGGTGCTGGTGGTCTGCGACTTGGCAAGCTTGAAGGCGGCCGGCATCGCGCTGTCGCCGAACAGCCGCTTGCCCTTGCCCAGCAACAGCGGGAAGATCATCAGCCGAATTTCGTCGATCAGCCCGTTGGCGAACAAGGTCTGGATCAGATCGCCAGATCCCTGGATGAGCAGGTCAGGGCCATCCTCCTGCTTGAGACGGCGCAACGTCGCAACGATATCAGGCCCGAGCGATTGCGTGTTCTGCCAGGTGAGGGTGTCAGGCCGATGCGTCGCCACATATTTGGTCGCGGGGTTGAAGGCATCCGCGATCGGATCTTTCTGATACGGCCAGTAGGCGGCGAAGATGTCGTAGGTTCTGCGGCCGAGCAGCAGGGCGAAAGGCTTGGAGAACAGTTCATCCATCGCCGCGCCCCCCGCCTCGTCAAAATAATGGAAGGTCCAGCCGCCGAACTTGAAGCCGCCGACCGGATCCTCATGCGGGCCGCCGGGCGCCTGCATGACGCCGTCGAGGCTGACGAATGTCGCCGAGATGATCTTTCTCATTCCAATGCTCCCGTTCTTCGATCCACGCCGTCTTGGCCGGACTTCAGCCCAAGGACGGGCGACGAGCCACCGGTCCGACAGGACATAGGAAAATTTTGGCAAACCACCATCATTTGCGAGGCCCGGGATGGAGATCTTCCGACGAGAACCAGACATCGCCCGATATGGCGGTGGCGGTGTCGTCCGGCGCCTTGTCCTGGACCAGCCAGATCGAGCGGCTGCGCGCGGCCTGCTCGCGGGTCGGGATCCTCGACGCTGAGTCTGCGAGCGAGGCGCCGACGCAGGGAATGAACCACGATCGCATGAACGGATCGCAGGCGAAGCCTTTTTCGGTGCGGATCACCATCACCGCCAGCGGGACGCGCTCGGCCGGGCGCCAGGGGAAGATCATGCGGCCGCCGGGCCGCAGCGCCTTCAGCCACCCTGCTGGTGGCGCTGCGACGCCAGCATTGACGTAGATGATGTCGGATGGCGGCAGGGGCGTCGTCACCGCATCGCCATGGACGACCGTTGCATTGCCATGTGCTTCGAGATTTTTGCGCGCCAGATCGGCCAGCTTTTCGTCGAGTTCGAAGCCGGTGACGGTGCCGCCTGGTAAAACCAGCCTGGCCAGCACGGCGGTGTAGTAGCCGGTGCCGGCGCCGATATGAGTGACGGCCTCGCCAGGTTTAGCCGCAAGCTTTCCGATCCACATGGCATGCAGGAAGGGCTCGCCATTGTTGATGCCCTTGTCGTCGTCGAGCGTCACCAGCACGTTCTGGTAGACATGGGCCGGGTCGGCGCTCGGCGTCGTGACCTTGCCGTTGCCGGCGATGACCGTCCACGGACCGGGACCGAGAAACGCTTCGCGCGGCACCTCGGCGAAAGCCGCTTCCAGGCGTGGATCGGGCGAGCCGGCATGGGCGACCAGCAGCCGCGCGTAGAATTTCCTGATGTCTTCGATCCCGGCCATGCTGCGGGACAACATAGCGCGGATTGTCGATTTGTCGCGAGACTACCCTTTGCGCACGGTAGTTGATTTTCGAAGCGGAGCTTAGCCGATGCCGAAGATGGTGTCGTAGAGCAGCTTGAAGTTGAGCCCCAGGATCACCGCGGCGACTACCCAGGCAAGGGCGGCGACGCCGCGCGGAATGGCGAGATTGCCCATCTTCTTTTTGTCGGAGACGAACTGCACCAGCGGGACGACCGCGAAAGGCAACTGCATCGACAGGATCACCTGGCTGAACACCAGCAACTGGCCGGTGCCCTTTTCGCCATAGAGCGCGGTGACGACCACCACCGGGATGATGGCGAGGCCGCGCGTCAAGAGCCGGCGTGCCCAGTTGGGGATGCGCAGGCGCAGGAAACCCTCCATGACGATCTGGCCGGCAAGCGTTGCCGTCACCGTCGAGTTCAGGCCGGACGCCAGCAGCGCCACCGCGAACAGGATCGAGGCGATGCTCAAGCCAAGCAGCGGCGACAGCAGCTCGAATGCCTGGCCGATCTCGGCGACATCCTGGTGGCCGGTGTTGTGGAAGGCGACCGCCGACACGATCAGGATGGCGGCATTGACGAACAGCGCCAGCATCAGGGCGATGGTCGA
Source organism: Mesorhizobium sp. M7A.F.Ca.ET.027.02.1.1 (assembly GCF_004022985.1). Classification (NCBI taxonomy): domain Bacteria; kingdom Pseudomonadati; phylum Pseudomonadota; class Alphaproteobacteria; order Hyphomicrobiales; family Phyllobacteriaceae; genus Mesorhizobium; species Mesorhizobium sp. M7A.F.Ca.ET.027.02.1.1. The sequence continues at coordinate 9,404 of NZ_RZOL01000178.1, forward strand.
GTCCGTCGTTGCCCATTTGATGGCGTCGCGCTTGCCTTTGTCGGTGCGCTCATAGGCACGGGTCTGCACGATAGAGGAGTGCAGATAGAGATTATGCGGCATGACGGTGGCGCCGATGATGCCGATGGCGATGTAGAGCATCTCCGGGTTGGTGACGATCTGCGACGACGGCACGAACATGGCATGCAGGATCGAGCCTGCCGGCGGGGCGGCGACAAAGATCTGGATGGCGAAGCAGCTGAAGATGATGATCAGCAGCGCGATGACGAAAGCTTCGAGATAGCGGAAGCCCTTGTTCATCAGCAGCAGCACGAGGAAGGCGTCGAGCGCCGTCAGCATGGCGCCGCTGATAAGCGGAATGCCGAACAGGAGTTGCAGCGCGATCGCGGTGCCGATGACTTCGGCCAGGTCGCAGGCGATGATGGCCAGTTCGCAGGCGATCCACAGCACGAAATTGACCGGACGGGGATAGTAGGCGCGGCAGGCCTGGGCGAGGTCGCGGCCGGTGGCGATGCCGAGCCGTGCCGCCAACGCCTGCAGCAGGATCGCCATCAGGTTGGACAGCATGATGATGAACAGCAGCGTGTAGCCGAACTGCGCGCCGCCGGCGAGATCGGTCGCCCAGTTGCCCGGATCCATATAGCCGACCGAGACCATGTAACCGGGACCCATGAAGGCGAACAGGCGGCGGAACCAGACCCCCGAACTCGGAACGGCGATGGAGGAATTGACTTCACGCAGGCTGGGCTGCTCGTCCTCGTCGGGCCTGGCGAACCGCCATGAGGAACGGGAGGCTGTGGCTTCGGCTTCGGACATGGGGGAGGGCTTTCCGGGAGACTGGGCGATGTTCCCTAAGCTATGCCATGGCTCAACATTATGCAATATGCTATATTTCATTGTCGTTGCTTTTCATCCGGCCGGCGGTCATCGGGTGGAAACGGCAATCGGAAGCGCTGGTTGCACCTGTGGCGCAATGCAAATAAACGGCCTGAAGAATCAGAGCCCGTGCTATGAAAGCATGGATGGCAAATAGTCCTGGGAGGAGCGCGTATTGGCGCTGAAGAACAGACCGGTCCCGCGCGAGCCGCTGCTTGACGCCGAAATTCATTCGGAGGGCTTCCGGCAGCAGCGCGAAGCGCGCCGCAGCGCGCTGGTCGAGGATTATGTCGAGCTGATCGCCGACCTGATCGAAGACGGCAACGAGGCGCGCCAGGTCGACATCGCCGCACGCCTGGGCGTCGCCCAGCCGACAGTGGCCAAGATGCTGACCAGGCTGTGCGCCGACGGCCTGGTGTCGAGAAAGCCCTATCGCGGCGTGTTCCTGACCGATGCCGGCCGCAAGGTCGCGGAGCAAAGCCGCATCCGCCATCAGACGGTGGAAGCCTTTTTGCGCTCGCTTGGTGTCAGCGCCGAGACGGCGCGCATCGACGCCGAAGGCATCGAGCACCATGTCAGCGCCGAGACGCTGGAAGCTTTCCGCAAGGCGATGACGGCGCGCTGAGCCGCCAGATTTCCGGCGCTGCCGGAACCGTCGCACGCCGGGCACGTTGCTCCCGACAGCGCGCGTTTTGTCGCGCGAACGGAGGAAGCGATGGGCATCGAACAAGCACCGACCGCAAAGGGCAAGCAGGCGGCCGCGGGACTGAAACAGGCGGCGGCGAGGGACGAGCGCAAGACCGAGGCGGAAACCGGCCGTCCGCTTAAAAAGGGCGCGGCGCGTTTCGAGGAACGGTCGAAGAGCTCTGACGGCAAGAGCGCCGGCGCCAAACAGGAAGATTAGGCGTCTGACGTGATTGGCTGCAGGCCAAGGCCGCTGTTGGACGTGGTTTACGTCCTTTCTTGCGGCAGTGTCTATCGCCCTCCGCTATGGCTGCGGGCGTTCGAGCCTTTTGAAAGGTCCAGTGGACCTTTCAATTTGCCTGCGGCAAACCGTTCCCTCACTCCCTGACATCCTGCACCCAGCTGCGCGGGTGGCCGTCGACGCGGAACTGGAAGATGAAATAGGGCGGGATGCAGGTGCCTTTGCCGGCTTTTGCCTGCACCAGATCGTCATAGCCTGCGGTGCAGATATAGTCCTCGCGGCAGGGATGCGCCTTGTCGCAGGCGCGCAGGCCGGCGGTCTTGGTGAATTCCTTCGTGCAGAATTTGTGGTCCTTGCCCGACGCGATGCAGTCGTTGAAGCCGGTCTTGGCCAGACGTCCGCACGTCGCCTCGCCGGGAAGCTTGTCGCAGCTCGCCTTGCGCAGCATGCCACCGGGAAAGCCGCCGGTCTTCTGCTGCGGATTGTCGTAGCGCTGGCGCGCCGCGCCATAGCCGGCGAGCTTGACCGGCGGCTTCTTGTCCCGCGCCGGGTCGATGGCGCAGGCCTTGGCGGTGGCCGGGGAGAGGCGGCAATACTGGTCGTTGCCCCAGGTCGACATCTTGATCTCGCCGAACTCGACCGGGTCGCCGACGGCCGTGCCGGCCTCGCTGACGCAGGTGCCGAAGCCCGGATGGATGGCGCTTTCATGGACGCCAGCGCAGCGCAGGCCGGTGCCGCAGGTCCAGTCCTTGAAACTTGGGTCCTCGCCGCGATAGCAGATCGAGCCCCAGCCATTGTAGAGGTCGGTGCCTTTCAGCGCCTCGGCATATCTGGCGTCCGGACGGGCGGCGAAGCCGCGCGTAAAGTCCGGGTGACTGCCGGCGGCGAACTGCTCGACGATGGCGCGGCGGCGCGGCAGGTCGGCGAAGAACACAGCCGAGCCCGGCACGAAGACGGCGTTGCGGCGCGGCTCGCTGGCCGGATCGGCGCCGGTGTAATGA
>NZ_RZOL01000179.1:0-12122 GCF_004022985.1 Mesorhizobium sp. M7A.F.Ca.ET.027.02.1.1
TCAGGTCAGCGCAGAGCGCCCGCTGTCGTGCCACTTCACCGAGGCTAGCCGGATCGCAATAGTCGGTGTCAACGTCACAGGAAAGCGACATAGCTTTCAGCCTTTTGAGGATATCCGCGGACCGTCTTTCCATTCTGGTCACGTCCTGTGAAAATTTCTCGATTTGCTGAAATCGATAGTTCGGTACTGCAATTGCCTGTGCACGTCCTGTATTCCATTCGGGGGGCGGAGACAACATCAAGAGCAATGGAGGCGGTATAATGAGTACCGATAGGTGCGCGCCGACCTCGGCACACAGTCCGGCAGCTGTTGTGAGGTCCTCATCAGAATGATCAGCACCCGTCACACTGAATATGCTTTTAAATTCCATTTGCCTGCTTCTCCTGGTCTTCGTTAGGAGCGCCTCAAAGCGGCAACACCGCTCTCAGGAGGAAGAGAGAGCGGCACCACGTTCGATCACCGATTTCAGTCGTCCGGCTTCTCGAGCGAGTAGCCGGCCGACCTGACGGTGCGAATGACGCTGCCGGGCAAGGCCGTTTTCAGCGCCCTCCTGATTCGGCTGATATGGACATCGACGGTGCGTGCACCGACATGAATGTTGGGCAGCCAGGCCGCCCCGATAAGCTCGTCCCGGCTGAAGACCTTGCCGGGGGCCTCAATCATAAGCCGCAGCACGTTGAAATCGATCCGTCCGAGATGGATGTCGTGGCCATTACCGCGAACCCGATGGGCATCGAGCTTCATCTCCAGGCCTCCACAACAAATCCAACTGTCGTTTTCAACCCCGTTCGGACCACGCTTGGTCAGCCCGAGCCTCGCCCGCAGGCAGTCGAGCAGCTTGGCCGGAGCCACCGGCCGCACAAAGCTCTCAACGCCTGCCTTCAAGAGATCGAGGTGCTGGTGCTCGGCGCCAGGCGCGATCAGGGCGATGATAGGCAGGTCGGTGGTGCGCGGTTCCCGCTTGAGGTGGGCGCAAATTGCGGACCCGTTTATGCTGGCTGGGTCGCAATCCAGCACTACGGCCTGAAGCTCCCGTTGTTCGGCCAAGGCCAGCGCAGCCTTCGCGCCGTCTGCCGTCTCACTGCTGAAACCGTCAACCTCCAGTATGTGGCTGTAGAGCAGATAGAACTCGGCATCTTGCGAGCAGATCAGGACCAGCGGCTTCTTCATCGGCGATACCCCAACAACCTGGTCGGCCTCGAGTCCCTGGATCGAGGGGACTGGCCAACATAGTTTCTCGGGTCCGTCATGATGGCCTTTCTCGAAAATCGCGCCCATCATGCCAGCGCCACGTGGGGAAAGGTTTCGATGACTGAAATCGCATCGTCGACCAGCTTCGTACCGGCCGTGGCGAGCTTCAGGAGCGTCTCGAAGCCAAACCGGTGGACATCGCGCAGCGTTTTGGACAAAACGACCAGCCGTCCGGTCGTGAAAAGCACCCGACCAAAACCCTCATGGCTCACCTGGATCATCGGCGATGCCATAAGGCCGCAGCGCTCCTCGATCGCAAGCCCGATGGCGGCGTAGTACTTGTCGAGCCTCCACAGCACGTCGGGATCGGGATCTCCGATGATTGGGATCCCTCGGCGCTGTTCCTTGGTAATGATGAAGTCGCCCAGCAGCTCAGCGTCCGCTTTGCGTTCCCACGAGCCATAGGAATCCTGAGAACGGATCAGCCGCACGAGGCATTTGACGAACGGGGTGCAAAGAGCCGCCTCGTCTTCGGCGACAGCTGGGGGGATTGCGGGGTCAGGCATTGGCGTCCTCCTCTTTTCAGTCCTCGTCCTCGAAGGACGGTTTCTTTTCGGCAATGCCCGCTCGCGCCAGCACCTTGCGCAGCCAAGGCGGAGGACACGTCCTGAGCATCATCTGCGTGCGCAAGAGCACCTGTGGGATCGATTGGGGCTCCGCCACTTTGATCGGGTGGATTTTTGCCGCGACAAGCTTGGCTGCCGAAGGGCCGCCAATTGCCAGACAAAACAGGATCTGACAGCCCTTGAGCGCATCCACCTTTGGCGTGATGCGATCATCGCGCTCGGCCCGATGCTCCCCGCTTTCATCGGACACGTCATCGAAGGCCACGGCTTCTACGAGATTCCATTCCTCGCGCGTCACGTCGTAGACAGCAAAGCGCCTGGCCGACCCGAAATGGGCGTTGAGGTCCTGCATGTCCTGAGTGGCGATCGCAACGCGCAATGCGCCCTTACGTCGTTCAGGCATCGGGGCGAAAACCTCACTACTGACCAGCGAGAGGCGGCGAACAGCGTTCATCGTGATATTTCTCGATTACGGAGTGGATCAAGCGCCTCAGGAGTGGGCGCGTGTTGGTTGGCCTGGAAGATGCTGGCGACCTCGAAGATCATGTCGCGGGTGCCCTGATAGAGAATTGCGAGCTTGTGCTGGCTGCCTAGTCGATCGAAGACCGGGAACCCGATGCGCATGAGCGGAATTCGGAGCCGCTCCGATGCTTGGCGCCCGTGCGAATGCGTGACAAGCAGGTCAGCACCGACGGCAAGACTTTCCAGATCGCCGAGATCGCCGATCTGAACCGAAACCGCCGGGACTTTCTCGAGAATTTTAGACCTGTCGGTCGTTGTGACGGCCGCGGCTATCTCGGAGCCGAGGCCAGCAAAGAAGGTCGCAAGTTGGAACAGCTGGTCTGGTTCGGCAGCGATGGCAATTTTCTTGCCGCCGAAATGGAAATGTCCGTCGAGCATCGCGTCCTGCAATTGCGCCCGGCGCCGGCGCACGCGGGCCGGTACCGCCGCGCCCGAAATCGCAGACAGCAGCGACACGAAGCGGTCCGTGTCCTGCAGCCCAGTCAGTGACTGGAACAACACGTAAGGCACGCCGGTCAACCCGTGCAGCGCTTTCGCCGGGCGGCGCATGTGCTCACCGATGGCGATGCATTGCATGGCCGTGCCCAACTCGCGAATGTCTTCGACGCTGGTGCCGCCGTATGTGGTCGCTACCCAGCGGTCAGGAACCGTACCGTCGAGCGAGCCTGAAATGTCGGGCAGAATAACCGGCTTGAGCCCAAAGCTTTCAACCATGTCCCGCATATGCTCGATGTCGGCGATAGAGAGGTTGCATCCGGGCAGGATTGCGATCTTCTTCGGGTGCCGCGCCCGTTCGCCCGAGCGCGTAATCCCTTCGATCATTGCGGTGACTGCCTTGGCCCAGCCCTCTTCGATCGCGCCGTCAAAATCCGGCGTGTTGGCCAGCACGACCTCCGTACCCGCAAGCTGTTGCGTGTGCTTCCGCATGATGTTGGCAATATCACCCGCGCAATCTTCGCCACGCGTCTCCACCAGCGCGGTCGTGCACACCCCGATCAGCGTTGGCTTCGTGCGGTTCTTGAGGTTGAGGATCGCCTCTTCCAGATGGTCGGCTGCGCCGAGGATGGTCGCCACCTCATCCATCGCCGTAGTCTGCAAGGGAATCGCTTCTTTGAAGTGCCGCACGAAGAGAACGAGCGCAAAGCTTGTGCAGCCTTGGCTGCCGTGGAACAGCGGCATCGCACCGTCGACGCCAAGAAAGGCAAAGGCGGCACCCAGCGGCTGCGACGACTTCAGCGGGTTGACTGCCGCCGATTTGCTCTGGGGAAGGATGCGGGCCATCGGTCGCCTCAACACTCGTGTGCCGTCGCGCAGGCGAATTCATCAAACAGGTACGCGGTCTCGTTCCTCGTGCACGGCAATTCGCCTATCAGCTCAGGCTGGCAATCCCACGGGGCCGGCTGGCGCACCTGAGACCAGATCGGATTGTGAATGGCGAGGTCGATCTGGCGTACGAGTTCCACCATGCCGTCATAGCCGGCATAAGGATGCTGGCGCTCCTGGTTGATATCGAGCCAGGGCGTCTTGGCCTTGAGCGCAATGAATTGCGTGCGACCGCCCGACAGCATGATATCGGCCCTGTGTTCAGAGAGCATGGCGTACAGCTCGCTCGCAGCCATGGATTCGAACATGTGCTTGTCGTGCTTGAGAACTTGTTTGATGCGCTCCTTGTCCTGCACCGTAGATTTCTTGATCGAGGTGCCGACGATCTCGATTCCGATCTCCATCAGCGCATGGACAACCGACCAGGACTTCACACCGCCTGTGTTGAGCAGCACGCGCTTGCCTTGGAGCCTTTGCCGGTAGGATTCGAGTTTCTTCCACGCGATCGCCTCCTGCTGCGCGATCAGCGTCTCTGTGCGCTCGAGGATCTCCGGATCGGCGCCCTTCCTCACCAGCAGCCTGACAAGGTTTCGAAGAGCTTGCGATGTGTCGGAGATGCCATAGAAGGAGCCCTCGAAGAACGGGATGTCCCAGCGCTCCTCCATCTTGCGGGCAAGACTGATCAGCGCGGTCGAGCACACCATCATTGCCGCCCGGGCGCGGTGCGCGGAAGCAATGTCGCGGTAACGCGCATCGCCGGGAATGCAGGCGCGCACCCGGATCCCGAGCCGATCGAGGAGCGGCTTTACAAGCCAGAATTCGCCCGAGAGGTTGAATTCGCCAAGGATGTTGATGTCGTAGGGTCCGGGGTCGTCGGGTTCGACCGTGCCGATGACATGATCGAGCAACGCCTCGGCGGCGAGCTTATTGCCGAGGTTCTTGGAGCCTGCCAGGCCAGGCGCATTGATCGGCACCACGGCCAAACCGAACTTTTCCGTGGCGCGTTTGCACACGGCCTCGATGTCGTCACCGATCAGCGCCGTTACGCAAGTCGAGTAGACGAAGATCGCCGGCGGCGCGTATGTGTGCTTGATCTCGCGGATCGCCTTGAAGAGTTTCCGCTCGCCCTGCCCCATCACAAGGTCGAGTTCGGTGAGGTCGGTCGTGAAGCTTGTCCGCCACAAGGTCGGCCCTGACGAAACCGCACCACGGTTGTCCCAAGAATTGCCCTCGCAGGCGAGCGGCGCATGGACCAGATGCGCAACGTCGGTGATCGGCTGCAGGACGATCTTGGCTCCGTCAAAGGCGCAGCCGCCGGCTGCCGCCCCTGGTGTCAGCGACTTCGAGCAGCCCTCCTTGCGCGCCTTGGCATCTTTGCCACGGTTCTTATCGCAGGCGGGCTCATCGAAGGCGTCCTTGATTTTGGCGCTGAGGGAGGACATTGCTCAGCCTCCCCAGTCCATTGGGCAAGGAATGGCCTCGGCGAAAAGCCGGCCACGGCTCTTAGCGCGTGAGGTCATAGGAATAATCCGTCACACCCGTCTCGCTCGTCTCGCGATCGAGTTTGTCGAAGATCTTGTCGAGGATCGTCGTCAGCACGCGCAACGCTCCCTGGTAGCCAAAGAGCGCAAAGCGGTGATGATGGTGCCGATCGAAGATCGGAAACATCAGCCGGATCAGCGGTGTTCCGGTGTCGCGCTCCAGGTACTTGCCGTAGGAATTGCCGATCAAAAGGTCCACCGGCTCGGTAAAGAGCAGTGAGCGCAGCGCCCACAGGTCCTTGCCCGCCCAAACCTGGGCAGCCTTGCCGAAAGGCGAGGATGCTAGCAGCTTCTTCAAATCGGCTTCCCATGCCGAGGTGCCATTGGTGGCGAGGCAATGGGTTGGCTCGCCGCCGGTCTCCATGACAAAGCGGGCCATTGCGTGAACGAAGTCGGGATCACCGTAGATGGCGTATTTCTTACCATGCAACCAGGATTGGCTGTCCGCCATGGCGTCTACCAGTCGGCCGCGCTCGAGGCGAATTGCCTCGGGAATCTCCTTGCCGGAAATCGCCGCGACCTCCATCAGGAATTCGTCCGTCGCCTGAACGCCGAGCGGATAGTGGAACGAGGCCGTCGCCTGCCCGACCTCCTCGCAATAGCCCAGTGTCTTTCGGGTGTTGTGATGCTGCAGCGAAAGCGTTGCCTCGGCGTTGAGGGCCTTCTTCACCTCGTTGATCTTCGTGCCCCCGTCATACATGCGGTATTCACCGTCCGAAGGCGTATCGAACTGGTCAGAGGCATCCTGGATCAATGTATAGGACACGCCCATTACATCGAGCAGGCGCTTGAGCTCCCGGTTGTTGCCGACGCAGAAGCCGTCGAAGCCCGGAATGATGTTGATGGTTCCTTCGATTTGCGTACGCTCCTGACCTTTCCAGAAGTGCTCCAAAATGCCTTTGACCATGTTGTCATAGCCGTCGACATGACTGCCAACGAAGGCCGGGGTGTGGGCAAAGGGCACGTCGAAGTCGCGCGGGACTGAATCTTCGTCCTTGGCGTTCTGGATGAAGCTGTGCAGGTCGTCGCCAATGACCTCTGCCATACAGGTCGTCGACACGGCAATCATCTTGGGGTCGTAGAGCTGGTAGGTGTTGGCGAGCCCGTCGACCATGTTCTTCAGGCCGCCAAACACCGCCGCATCCTCGGTCATTGAGGAGGAGACCGCCGCGGCAGGCTCCTTGAAATGGCGCGACAGGTGCGAGCGGTAATAGGCGACGCAACCTTGGCTGCCGTGGACGAAGGACATGGTTCGCTCGAAGCCGGCGGCAGCGAATACCGCACCCAGCGGCTGGCAGGCCTTGGCCGGGTTCACGACAAGCGCTTTGCGGGCGAGGTTCTTTTCGCGGTATTCCCACGTCTGGGTGAAATCGCGCTGATCGGAAATGATTTCATCGGGGTGCGGACATTCGAAGTTTAGCTTCTTCTCAGCGAGCATCTTTCTGTATTCCGGCTCGCGGAACAGGGGAGCGTGATCGAGAATTTTTTCAGCCGACTGCGGCATGATGATTACCTCTTTTGCATCTGGCTGCGCGGGACGGCAGCTCAGGACGTCAAGACGTTCCAGGCTCCGGCGGATCAGAGGCCGCGGGAGTTCACCGTCTCAGTGGGAGACTGGGGCTGAAGCAAATGTTTATTCGGCAGCCATCGCCCGCTCATCGCCCCGGCTTCTTTTCCAAGGCGCGTGGAATAGGTCCCAGACCGGGTTGTTAATGGCGAGATCCACATCACGTGCGAAAATGGCAAAGCCATCGTAGCCGTGATACGGGCCTGAATAATCCCAGGAATGCATCTGGCGGAACGGTATGCCCATCTTCTGCACCGGGTATTTTTCTTTGATTCCCGAGCCGACCAGATTTGGGCGAATCCCTTCGATGAATTTCTCCAACTCATAGCCGGTCACGTCATCGTAGATCAGCGTGCCGTTCTTCACGTAGTGGCCGGTGCGCTGATAGTCGTCGCTGTGGGCGAATTCATAGCCGGTGCCCACGATGACCATGCCGAGGTCCTCGTAGGCCGTGACGACGTGGCGGGGGCGCAGGCCGCCCACATAGAGCATCACGGTATTTCCTTCCAGGCGCGACAGGTACTTGGCGATGACCGCATCAACAAGCGGCCTGTACTTGGCAATGACCTTTTCGGTCTTCTCCTCGATTTCCGGCCCAAAATGCTTGGCTATGTTGCGCAGAGAGGCTTCGATCTGGGAGGGACCGAAGAAATTGTACTCCATCCAGGCGACGCCATACTTTTCCTCCATATGCCGACAGATGTAATTCATCGACCGGTAGCAGTGGATAAGATTGAGCTTAGCCTTCGGGGCGCGCTCGATCTCTGCGAGTGTGGCGTCACCCGACCAGTTGCCAACCACGCGCAGCCCTATCTCCTCAAGCAGTATGCGCGAGGCCCAGGCATCGCCGCCGATATTGTAGTCGCCGATGACGTTGACGTCGTAGGGGCCGGCCTCGAACTTGACATCCTTTTTGTCGAAGACCCAATCCCGGATTGCATCATTGGCGATGTGGTGGCCAAGCGACTGCGAGACGCCGCGGAAGCCCTCGCAGCGTACCGGCACGATCGTCTTGTCATACTCCTTGGTCTTTTTGCGAGAAACGGCCTCGGTGTCATCGCCAATCAGGCCGATAGGGCATTCGGACTGCACGGTGATGCCGTTGTTGAGCGGAAACAAGACTTCAATCTCGTCAATGATCTGTTCCAGCTTCTTGTCGCCGCCGAAGACGATGTCCTTCTCCTGGAAATCGGAGGTGAACTGCATTGTCCCGAACGTGTCGACGCCCGTTGTACCGACGTAGTAGTTGCGGCGCTGCGACCAAGAATATTGGCCGCAGCCGACCGGGCCGTGCGAGATATGGACCATATCCTTGACTGGCCCCCACACCACGCCTTTCGAACCAGCATATGCACAGCCGCGAATCGTCATCACCCCGGGAATGGACTTGATGTTCGATTTGACGTCGCATTCGGAAAGGACCTCGCTTTCCCCGCCAGCCTCGTTGCCGCTCTTTGCGACGTTGAGGTGCTTCTTGCGGCGCTTCGCCGCCTTGTCGGGATAATGCGACAGCACCTCTTCGATAAGCTTCGCATGAAGAGCACCGTCATTCTCGTATTCCCGGCTCATGAGTCCCCCTTTCAAGGTTGGGTGACGCCTCAAAGAATAGGCGCCGTTCTCTGCAAGGCGCGCCGATTCATGGCAGCGCTAATGTCACTACTGGGCCGCCGCCTTCGCCGCTTCCTTGGAGTGAAGCTCGGCAAGCATCTGCTCGTCGGTCTTCATGATGCCGAAGTCGAGCAGCATCTCCTCCAGCTCCTCCATGGTGATCGGCGTCGGGATCGTACCCTGGCCCGAATTGGCGTGGATCTTCTCGGCCAGAGCGCGGTATTCCCCTGCCTGCTTTGAGTCCGGCGCGTACTGGATCACCGACATCTTCCTGAGTTCGGCATGTTGGACGATGTTGTCGCGGGGCACGAAGTGGATGAGCTTGGAATTCAATCGGCCAGCCAGTGCTTCGGCCAGATCGAGTTCGCGGTCGGTTTGACGTTCATTGCAGATCAGCCCGCCCAGCCGCACACCGCCCGAATGGGCATATTTGAGGATGCCCTTGGCGATGTTGTTGGCGGCATAGAGCGCCATCATCTCGCCGGACATGACGATATAGATCTCCTGGGCCTTGCCTTCGCGGATCGGCATGGCGAAGCCGCCGCATACCACGTCGCCGAGGACGTCATAGGAGACATAATCGACATCGTCATAAGCGCCATTCTCCTCGAGGAAATTGATCGAGGTGATGACGCCGCGGCCGGCGCAACCGACACCCGGCTCGGGGCCGCCGGACTCCACGCACTTGATGCCTCTGTAGCCCACCTTGAGCACGTCCTGGAGTTCGAGGTCTTCCACCGAACCTTCCTGTGCGGCGAGATCCAGGACGGTATCCTGAGCTTTCGAATTCAGGATCAAGCGTGTGGAATCGGCTTTGGGGTCGCATCCTACGATGAGGATTCTCTGCCCGAGGTCGACAAGGGCAGCGAGCGTATTTTGGGACGTGGTGGACTTGCCGATGCCGCCTTTTCCGTAAAAGGCGATCTGACGCAGACCTGACATAATAGCTTTCCTTCCTTCGTTCTAATCATCGCGACTGCCCGCGACACAAGTGCCGATAGGCAGCTCGTGCCGCCTCACACCAAGCATCGCAAAAAGCGTACCAGCGTGATCGGCCGATCCCAGAAAAAACTTTGTCATTAAATTCCAGCCGCTTAGACGGCGGCAAAACGCGCGAACGGGCCTTTCAGGCGTCTGTCACGGACACGACAAAGCCGACACAGATTGTCGTGCGCCATCCAAACCGCCGTGTGTCGAGCTCGAAGCGGGAGAATGGGGAAGTTAGCCCAAAGCTGATGGCGAGACCATCGGAAGACATCGGCTCTTGTCTTTCCAGCCTGCCATTGATCGGGCGGTCGCTGGATGAGCAGGAGCCTGGGGCTTGACCGCGGCGCGGGTAGTTCAGGCAGGCTTACAGAGCGGGAACGCCGGCGGCCGATAGACATCCGCGCTTAACCTTTCATAGCCCGTCTACAAGTTGGTTCCGCCGACGCGCTATATGGAAGCCAAATAATTCAGTAGCTTAGCCGAGAGCATTGATTTTTTCAGAAAGATACGTGTTATACGCGTACGAACCGCCGAACCCATGGTCGGCGCCCTCATGCGCGTGAGACCCCGTTGTGGGCGAGGCTCGCGACTGGCTGCACGATCCTAGCCGGCCTGCTTGCCATTGAGTTTGGTCCCGCCGCGGTAGGCTGCGGCATCAAGGGCAACATCAGCTACAACACTGGCAAGAAGATTATCACGTTCTTGGACAGGAATCTTACTGGGAGACACGCATCAACAGGCGGGCGGGCGGGCTTCGAGAGGTTAGTGTCGCGGCAGCTTGCAGATCTGCCCACGGGGCCGCCACGATCGCAAAGTGTGTACAAAAGCGCCCTCTCTGCCGAACTGAACAGTGCTCACGGCCATAGCCTCGGATGAGCCCGACTGGCTTGACCTCTGCATGATGAGAGCAGCTTTTACACCAGGTGCGCAGCACATGTCTTTAACGAACGCATCGTCTTCAAGAATATAGAGAGCAATTCGGAAAACCGAGTAGTTGGCGGCGAAGCTAGGAGAAGGTATACACCACCCTCTTGTTACCCCAGAGTAGAACGTGCAGCTGCGGCAAGACGCGGGCTTCGAACCACCTGTCGCTGGTCACCTTTTCTACCAGCGATTCCATGCGCATCATATTCCGTCGGACTCGACAGAGACGTCTTCATTACCACGGCGGGGCGGCGTGTGATTGCCGGGTTGCAGACAAACCTCGCCGCGACGTCTTTGGGACGAGTGGTGTCGGCACCGAATCCCTATCATTTAGACTAGCCAGCTTGGGGAGCGCCGTCAGACCGCCAGACCGGAAGAGGAGGCTTCGCGCCAACTTGTGCCAAGAATGTTGGACCGTGCGGAACCGCTGGGGCGGCGCTCAACTCTGGCGCAGGATGAAGCGTCGATTGGGTGAATGAATAGGGCGCGCGTTCGACGGGTAGAGGGAGGCAAATCGCTGGATGTCTGCCGGATCAACGTCAACCGGTTCCATCGCCACCATCTACTCGACGTTTTCGGTGCACGGCGGCGTCGTCAGTGAGCCCTCATAAGTCCAATAGCCAAGCGAGGCTGGCAGAAGCCAGTTGGGATTCACCTCGTCGATCGTCACCTCCCCATTCGGCAGTTCGGGAAAGGCCGCAGCAAGGGCAGCAAAGCTGGCATTTGTCGCGCCGGGCGTTAAAAAGACGCCCAGCACGCCCAGAGTACCACTTTGCGTGTCCTTGTGAACGAAATGCACCTCCATCGGGAAGCTCTTGCCCGCCACGTGATGTTCGCTTGGCGCATGGAAATGGAACTGTACCAGTTCGTAGACACGATCGCTGCGGGTCAGCGTGCTGCCTTGTGGCATATTGATTTGAATGGTGTGGCCGTTGTTCACCATATTGCCGCCGCCCTTGTGCCAGCCGATGGCGATATGCGGGATATCCGCCTTGACCGCGCTGTTGATATTGATCGGCGATTGCTGCGTGCCGGCAGAGCATACGAAATTTTCCTTATCCAGATCAGCCCAGTGCTCCGGTCCGACCGGACCGGTGTACCCCCAATGGGCACTGGTCGCTTGGGCGGCTTGAACGCAAATCCGGCATGCGCCGAGCGCAACCAACCCTTTGATCAGGTGACGACGATACATATTACTTTTGCTCCTCTTGCGAACTGATGTTGGTGGCTGCCCTAATGGACGCGTGATGGCCAATCGGCGCGGCCAGTATTGTCCTTTGCAACTGATAGATGCCCGCATGCCTTGGCGTGCTTTCATAAGTGCGGCTGCCGTTTCTCGGCTGGCCGGCTTCTGCAGCCCGCAACGGGAGCAGTTTCAACCAGCTAAACGATAAAAAATTTGAGCAGACCAGCGCTTGACCCCCGCCGCAAAGGCACAGGCGAAGGTGATCACTGCGCGGCTGCCGTTCGCGCCGGAGGCCGCATCGCTATACTTTACACTCGCTGCCCAAGGAGACGCAGGCGACCCTAATACGTTTTCATCGCTACTCCCGACGCAGCCGACCCACGCCACGAAAACGTTGCTATATTTCACGTTGGGCCAGTGAGGAAATCGATCTTCTTTATGGAAGGCATTTGCGCAATGGATGCATTCCCATGCTGACAGTCGTGCGTCAGGCCGGACAATGAGATACATCGATAAGAGCTGGACAAGGATGAGGGGATGACGTGCTTGCGACGGAGCAGGTGGGGCGAGAAGGCCAGTTCTTGCGGATTTCAACTTTGCGTGACGACAGCTCATCGGAGTCAAGGTGACACACGCCGGCAGCGGGG
>NZ_RZOL01000017.1:0-35959 GCF_004022985.1 Mesorhizobium sp. M7A.F.Ca.ET.027.02.1.1
GACCGGATCAGTTCAAGTTGCCATCGCGCCCGGCCAACGCCGGGCACAGGCAGCGGTCGCGACGGCAGCACGGAAACCCGCCAGCGGGTGACGGACGCCGTCGGCTGCCCGAAATCGGCGGCTTCGGTCTGGCGGCGCCAGCGGCGGATCGCGATGCCGATCGCGCCGGAGCCTTCCGATGCCAGTTGCAACCGGCGCGAGGCAGTCATGGACAGGCGCGCCACTTCCGCGACCACAGCCCCAAGTCCGACATGCCGCAGGCCTTCCTCGAAGCAGGCGAGCAAGGATTTGTCGTCACCGGCTTCGACATAGATCACCCGGTCGGGATGCAGTCCGACCTGTGCGATTGCCGGTGCAAACAGATCCTGGCGCGTCACGCACCACAGCACCTTGCCTTGCGTCCTGGCCGCAATGCCTGCAGCAAAAAGCGACGCGGCAGCGCCATCGATTGCACCATTGCCGCCGCCGGCAACTTCATGAAGTGCGCCAAGCGCCACGCCCCCGCCTGGCAGATGACTGTCGATCGAGGAGATACCGAATGGGAGCACCGCTCTTTTGCGCGCGTTACCGCCTTCGAGACGCGCAATGCGATCTCGCAGATCGGAAATAGCAGCGTTTGGCGTCGATGCACTCATCTGTCCCCTGAACGCGACATGGTGGCGGAATGTTCCTCATTTGTTCCCTTCCTAATGAAGAGTCAATGGGATGGCGAGGTGGCGCTGCGGAAGAAATGTTTGTGGCGACCGCCCGGTGGCATCGACAGAACCGTTTGCCAGCAGGACGAGGCGTCGAAGCCACCTGTCCTGTTGGGATGTTCGCGCCGGCGGCTGGCGGCGCCCAAGGAAAAACGGCGTATAAACCGCAGTCCTGCGCGCGTCCGCAATTGCGGACATTGTCGCGCGCGGGACGGAGGAAATTCGCCCCCGCCGCGGGCGGTTAACAGGACAGCCGAAGGAGCGTCAGCATAGCGCCGGCCGCAGGACGGGACGCGGGACCGACTGTCCCCGTCCGCGGTGGTCCGCGTGTAGCATCGGCCATGAATGCAGTTGCGTTGGGATTGAGCACGAAGCCTCAACCGATTGCCAGATCTCCCTATCCAATTGGAAAAAAACCATTTTTCCAAACCATCAGGAGTCTATTGACACTTTTGTTCTTATTTTGTTCACTGTTGGTGATTGATACTGGAGGCGAACCGTGGAACTTCGCTTGAACATTGAAGGTGCAACGCCCGAGGAACTGGCACGCGGGATCGCGGCAGCCGAAGCAGTCTTCTCGCGCGCCGGCATTACGGCTTTGCAAGGCGCGGAAGGTTTGTTCGCGTTGGAAGGCTGGGATATCAAGGGCTTCCCGGAAGACGACCAGCCAACCGAGGACGAGGACAGGCTGCTTCGGTCTGGATGGAAGCCGACGAGGCTGCGACGACTGCATGTTGTGCGGGCTGGCCGGAGGATAAAGTTCCGGGCCATCAGATCATGGAGCTGATCGACGTGCCCCGAACGAGATTGCAGGCCGAGGCGCTCCCGGACACGTGGCCGGCGCGCAAACAGCTCTATCCCGATGTTGTCACCCGGTGGAGACCACGACCGGGCCGGACCGCCAGATCGATTTCGATATTGCCTTCGTTCTTGGTTGGGTGCCCGAGCGGCCGACGCTGGATCAGGTCGAGCCGCTTTCGGAAAATGGCGACCGTATCCCCTTCTTCACCAGCAACCTCGCCCAGGTGGAAGAAATGGCTCGCAAGGCACTCAAGGACTGGACGATCTAGATTGACCAGGACCCCTACGATGCCCACGTTTTCGATCCTGCAGCCAGCGAAGACGGTGAAGAATTGCGGATCGCACTGACCCTGGCGATGATGCGCGGCCAGTCGATGCATTTCGATTAGCGGTGAACGGGTTACACGGCCAACGTCGATCGATCGTGCTTGGCCACTCCAGGTCGCACGCTGGATGGCTAAAAACCTGACCAGCCCACACCGCACCCGAGGAGAGAACAATGTCAGAAAAACCACCCTATATGCCGACCGGCATTGGAACAGGCATGATGAGCGACGACGAGACCAAGGTCGGCGTTCTGATATTCGAAACGGCGCAAGGGAACTTCGACTTCGCAGTCAATCTGCAGGCAGTCGATATCCTCACCAAGGCCATCAACAAGATCGAGATGCATCTTCGCTCCGGCAAGACGCGCTGAGTGTCCGACGATGTGCCAGATCAGAGAAGCCGAAGCCAGGACCTTCGGGAGATCACGCAGGGACCAGGCATCGTGTGGCGGGTCGGCTGGGCGTCGCAAATCCGTTGTCAGTCGCCGACTGGCTCGGCTGGAGGAAACGCTCGGAAGCCAGTGCTCTCGCGCACGACTCGCGGCGCCGGGTTGACGGACTGCCGCTGCGATCGATCACGACTTGCTCACGCTGCATGCCGGCGGTCGGTGGGCCCGGCGATGTAGCGCTCTCCCGTTAACATCGTTCCCCGGATTTGGGAGGGCCGGCTAAGTCTTGGTCGACCAATTTCGACAGGACAGCCGTCAATCTGGATTGCCCGTTTGCCGTCCAACGCGACCGAAGTTCTTCGCCCGCTGGTTCGCACCGGGTCATTCTCCGTCTTCTCTGCGACGATCGCGACGCGTGGCGTGCGTCACTGGCGGCCATTTTAGCATCAGCTTGACAAGTTAATTGCCCCAAAGCAGTTTCGGTGTGTGAAAAGGGAGGAACAGCTATGAAAAAAGCCTATGAAAAGCCAGTCCTGACCAAGCGGGGAATTCTTTCCTCAATCACGGCGCAAGTCATCGAGTCGGGTCTTTCTGCGACCTGAGCAGGTCTTTGACCACCTGGAAGCCCGCTGGCTCCGGCTGGCGGGCTTTTTGGTCTTCAGGGCGTGGATTAGGTCCTGACCGACAAAGGGTGCTACATGGGCGATGAAGAATGCCCGCCCAGCGTACGTTGTCTACGCACCACCGCTGATCGGCCTTCCGTTCCTGGCTGTGAATACTGGCTCTGGATGGGACGACCATCGCAACGCCCTTTGACACCGCAGATGAAGCGGCCGCCCACAACAAGGTGATGGCGGTTACAGGTGCGATACGGCAAAGCGGACTTGATAACCACAAATAGGAGAACCCGTCCATGAGACTGCTACGCATCACACCGATTGTCATTCTTACCTGTGCCTTGGCCCTTGCGGCCTGCGCCAACACCGTCCGAGGCGTCGGCAGGGACGTCAAATCGACGGCCAACGCAGTCGACGACACGGTCAATAAACCCTGATGCAGAGGACCGTCACGGTCATCGAGAAGACAACGGGCCGCGTGATCGGAGCTCTGCCGATCGATCTTGCGCAGCAGAATCACGAGGCTTCCGATGATCAGTATTTCACCAAGGCGTTCGAAGCCGCCATGGACAGCGGCCTTATTAGTGAGGCCGACAAGCATGCGGTTGAATTCCGGCTTGAGTAAAGTTGACGTTGCGACGGCTTTCTGTCGCGTATCGGGGTTTGTGGTTGCATGGTTTTGCACCTCAGCCATCCATCAGGGGTGAATCAACACACCGTCTAGTCCAACTATCCCTAGGCACGGCCCGCCGCTGCTATGAATGGGGCGGCGGGTTTTTGACCCGGAGGCGAGCAGCAGCCGCTACTCAGACCCACTCAGTAGAGCAAGTCGGCGTATCGGTAGGCGAACACTCGGCCATTGCTCTCGTCGGTCACCTCAAAAAAGTAGTTTCCGGATCGGTGGAGCGTCAGTGGCCTTTTCGTTGCCTGTGCGGCGGCGCAATAGGATGTCGGGGCCTCAGCCCGGTATTCCGCTATCACCTGGCCCGCAAGATATTCTCGGATTTGATACGCCACGGTCAGCCCCCGGGGTCCGAATCATACATTAGAGATATCTAACATTTCCCTTTTGGCGAGACGGGGTGTACTTTAGTTACCGCTGGGTTTCCTAGCGACCTACACTGCCCGCTGCCGAGAGGTGGCGGGCCTTTTCGTTTATGTGTGGAACGCCGCAATCCAATGGGAGTTGAAATTCTGTCACCGCCCCTTCCGTGGAGGCGATAATGGCCACGGACGTACAGCCGTGCTCGGCCCGCTCCCGCTTCCTCAGTGGGCGGGCCATCTCGCGGGTCGCTCACTAGCAGCATCTGGTGCACCATGCCGTCAACCTCGATACGCAGGTTCGAATACAATCCGGACACCAGGGTTCTATCGGTGTGGTTTGTAGCGAGCGGCAGGCAGTACGACTTTCTGGACGTGCCGCCTGATACCTACGCCGATTTTAAAACTGCCTTTGCCAAGGGCCGCTATTTCAACGATCGCATCCGCAACCATTTCGCGTTCCGGCCTGTGGCAAGCTCCGGCTCCAGCGGCTCATGCTGAGGCAGATTGTGCCAAGCGACCTGGCGGAAGTCGCGCATGTCGAACTGCTGGCCGCACACCGGACAGGTCATAAAATTGTTGCGCTCGTCGGCAGGCTCGCCGCCGTGCTGCTTGCCGGGAATCGGCGGTCCAAGGTCGGATAGCTTCGTCATAACTGTCAAACATTCAATTCGTCTAAAATGTTCCGGAACCATTTTAGCGCGCGCTAATTGAATCGCACTATGCGAGTCGGCGCATGCCTCTGAAGTTCATCAAGCCCATGGAGCCCGAGCTGGTCGACACGCCACCGCAGGGCGACGAATGGCTCCATGAGATCAAATTCGACGGGTATCGCACCCAAATCATCAAGGATGAAAACGGAATCCGGCTGTTCACCAAGAATGGTTACGACTGGACCGGCCGCTACATCGAACTTGCCGGAGAGGCGGAGGCGATCGAGGCCGAAAGTTTCATCATCGATGGCGAGACTATCACGGTCGACGAGGCCGGACGGTCCGACTTCCACGCCCTGCAATCAGCCGTTACCCGCCGTAAGCCGTCGCGCGACCTGTATTTGGTGGCGTTCGATCTCCTGCACCTGAACGGGCACGATCTGCGCAACATGCCGGTGGAAGACCGCCGCGAGATCCTGCAGGCATTGATACCAGCCGTCGGCCGCATTCAGGTCAGCAAAGCTATGCCCGGCACTGGCGATGCGGTTTATCACCTAGTCGACAGGGCAGGGCTGGAGGGCATGGTCTCAAAGCGCAAGGATAGCGTCTACCGCAGCGGGCCGACGATGAACTGGCGCAAGATCAAGTGCTATGCCGAAAAGGAAATGGACATCATTGGCGTGCAGCGCGAGGCCGGAAAGCCCGCGATGGTGCTCATGGCCGACAAGGGTCGCTATGCTGGCGGCGCGTTCGTTGCCTTTAAAGCCGACAAGCGTCAGCGACTATGGGATCGCGTGCAAGGGAAGGTCGGGGGACCAGTGCCGATCGGTCTAAAGAAAGAAAAGGCCGAATGGCTCAAGCCTGGTCTGGTCGGTCGCGTGCGGTTTCTAAAGGGCGAGGAGAAGCTTCGCCATGCGAAGCTGCTGGACTACCGGGAGGAATAATTCTTGGGCTGCTGGCAATGAGTGCCCACGTTGCGGAACAGAACCGTGTGGCTGGCGTTGTGCCGACATCTGCACGTCTACGAGCAGCCTAGACACATCGGGCTTTGACCGCGACACGATAGCCAGAAGGTCACCGAATGGACCTTTAAAGTCATGGCAGCGGGAGATCCGATCGAGGTGGTGGATGACCCGGTACTCGCACCCGACGAGAAACGTGCCGTGCTCAAGAACTGGGCCTGGAACGAGTACCTGATCGACCTGGCCACCGCAGAAGGCATGCCGGAAAATGCACGTCCGACGCGACGGGACGAGGTTGAACTCGCTCTGCTGGCGTTGGAGGGCCGCACCCAGACATTCCAGACTCGGCTCAGCCCGGTATGCTCCCGGACAGCCGCATGATTGGAGGCAAGAATGGACCCACTGATCGTCTTCGACGCCCAACCGACCATCCCGAACCCCTTCGCGAGCTCACCTAGCTCGTGCGAGTTCACCCGCGGCGCGGCATGCGCCAGATGCCTGACTAATAGGCCGTGACCAGCGATCCCACGCGGCCGCTGCCGTACCGGTGACACCCGAAGCCAAGCCCATGAGCTCCAGCGGGTACCCTCGGCGCTGGCTGTCTTCACTCCTGCATCATCCTTTAGCTTGCCGACAGGAATAGTTCGTGGGGAGCGACAAAGAGATGGCCGGTCGCGCGTGATGGCGCGGCTCGGCCTGAGAAGTAATTGGATCGGGCGGCCAAAGGACTATCCCCGTGCCATCGCTTTCGGCCGCAAGCGACTTCTCGGCGCCCGCAAACTGCCTGCGCTTTTCGGCCAGTTCTGCAGTGAATGCGAAGCTTCTGCCATCACGAGATTGGTAGATCCCATGCTCGAGTGCAGAGACCAGCTTTGCAATTAGCGAAAGCCCGGCATCCTGGCGAACAACGGCACCCTTCAATGACGGCCGGGTAGGTTGAGCTCTATCCAGGCTGGCGCATGATCACTCGGTTTTTCCCAGCCGCGCAAATCAGCGTCCACCCCGGCATCACGTAACCTGGACGAAAGTGACGGGCTGACGAGGAGATGGTCCATGCGCAGGCCGGAACTCCTGTCGAAACCGCCACGATACGAAAAGTTCCAATACGTATAGATGCCCTTCTCCGGATGGAAACGGCGGACAGCATCGATCCAGCCATAACCAAGCATTTCGGCGTAAGCTTGCCGGCTCTCCGGAAAGTAGACCGCGTCGCCTAGCCAACGTCCTGGCACCGCGGCATCGATCGGCGTTGGCACGACATTATAGTCGCCGCACAGAACGCACGGGGGTCCTTCCCTGAGCAGTACCTGGCTGTAACTGATCAGACGATCGAACCATCGGAGCTTGTAGTCGAATTTCGGGCCAGGCGCTGGATTGCCGTTGGGCAGGTACAGACAGCCGATCACGATCCCATCCACCTCCGCCTCGATATACCGGCTGTGAGTATCGTCAGGATCACCCGGGAGGCCACGCCGACGCTCCAGCGGCTCTTTCCCTCGGGCGAGTACAGCTACACCGTTATAAGACTTCTGCCCATGCCAGACGGCACCGTAACCGGCGTTCCTGATGGCTTCGGCGGGAAATTTCTCATCCGAGGTCTTCAATTCCTGAAGGCATACGATGTCATAGTTGGTCTGACCTAGCCATCTGATGAGCACCGGCAGGCGACCGTTCACGCCATTCAAATTAAAGGTCGCGATGCGGGTCATTGCATTATGCCGGCGGCGGGGTTGTCAGTCTTGCAGGCAGCCTCGCCAATAACCGCCGCTCCTTTTCCATACCGGCGCATATCTCGTGCCCGGGCTGGCGACCGATGTGTCTCGATGCCATGTTTCACCTCCTGCGCCCTCCCCTCTTCTGGCACGCGACCGACCCTTTTGGGGAGGCTCGCCCGCAGCCGATCTCTCGTTTCGATTTAGACGGTGTAGTCCTCTCAGCTCCTTAACCGCGGGACGGGGGGAAAGTTTCACTACAGCTTTGGCATTTGGCATCGGTTCAGGGGTCCGGAGGCTTGCGAGGCCGATGAACCTTTAGGGCCGTCACTGCGTTCCCTGCGACAAAACGCGAACGATGCATTCCAATGGATCACAACCCACGTCCCGGGCCGCAGAAGCAGGAGGCAAGTGGCGCCGAAGCCCGCTTTTCCTTCGATCGAATGGCCGTCGAGCGGTTTCAGCAAGCTTTTCCGCGCGCAAGATGGAGTGACGAGCGCAAGAGCTGGTTCGTACCCGGCACGACGGCAGCCCGGCGGATTGAACGCTGGCTAGCGCAAGAGGCAGCGCTACGGACGCCCCACGAGGACAGCAAGGGACGAGATGCGTTCGCCTTCGATCCAATATCGAGCCAATATCTGGAGATCGCGGACGACCTGCGCATTCGTACGCCCTACTCGAGGACAGTGCTTGAAGAGTTGCGCGCCGTCCCGTGGTCGGGTTGGGACGACGAATTGCGGGCCTGGAGAGTTCCATTTCGCTCATATGACGAACTCCGGCGCCGGTGGCCAAGCATCGAAAAAGCTGCTCGCAATGCCGAGCCGGAGGAAAGGAAACGGCGACGTGTGGACGCCAGAAATACTGAAGCCTACAGAACCTCGCGCCAACTGGCTGCTGAACGCCGGCGTCACCGCTATCCGTTGCCAACTCACGATCAACCTCGCCTGGGTCGCGCTGTCGCAACCGAGCTCTACGGGGTCGTCGTCTTCACTGACATTTCCGGTGAAGTGGTCGTGCCATCAGACGCAACTGCCCTTTATCCTCACGCAATGGCTTCGAACGGCGAGTTGGTTTGGGGCAGATGGCGCTCGGCTACGCTGGGCGAACTTGTAAGGACATGGCCCGCAAGGGTGGCCGCTGGACCGACCGAACGCCTGAGGGGTTGGTGGTGGCCAACACTTGCCGAGCTTAGAGTTGCGCGTCGAAAAGCCCGCAGTCGAGAGCGTATTGGGCGAAGTCGCAGCTGGCAGATGTGACGCTCGCATCCGGCCGTGCGGCTGCCACGAAGGTCGCTAATCGGGGCTGTCCGTCGAGCGGACTTCAGGCAGGTTTACGGCAGCACGATGTCACCCGCGTTGAATCAGGGGCGTGAGTTTCGACAGAGCGTCATTCGGCCCCCGCTCAAGCGTCAGCTTCACCAGTGTCACTCCGGCCGAGCTATCCCGGAAGGAACGGGGCGCCATGAAGGCCGTTGGATGCTTTTCAGCGAGAAGTCGCCATGCACCTCTTCCAAATCCTGCTTCCTCGCGCGGACAATGACGGCCGGCCATTTGAGCGGGAAGCTTTCGATCGGGTCAAGGAAGAGCTGGCTGCCCGGTTCGATGGCGTCACTACCTTCAGGCGCCAGCAGAGGGGTTGTGGCGAAAGGGTGCCGACTCCGCCATCGATGAAATTGTCATCTTCGAGGTCATGGCGGAAGAAGCCGACTTGTCCGATTGGTGCGCCCGCCGCTCCGAACTGGAGCGCCGTTTCCGGCAAGACAGGGTAATCATCCGTTACATGCCGATGGCATTGGTCTAGCGCGACACCGTCGTCGCGTTCGCGATCCTCGCGTTCAGCGAGATATTTTGAACGATGAAGTGTGTCCAGGTGGGAAAGCGCCCCGCCGGTTGAAATGTTGGTGTTCAAGACCGGACCGGGAGTTTCAGTCTGCGCCGCTGTGGGATTGTGCGTGTGATCTCTTGGACCAATCTGAGGCGGTTCCGGTCCGGCGCGACAAAGGACGGATGGCGGGACCGTTGAGAACGGCTCCATCCGGCGCGAACTGGGAGCCATGGCAGGGGCAGTCCCAGCACTGCTCGGTCGAATTCCAATGGACGATGCAGCCGAGATGCGTGCAACTGGCGGAATGCATGTGCATTCCACCGTTTTGGTCACGGCACACGGCGAGTTTTCTCAAACCATCGCGGAGAATACCGCCCTGACCGGGTTCCAGATCGGCGGCTGATTTGATCTCGCCGGGCAACAGATACTCCGCGAAATTCTTCAACGCCGTCAGATTCTCGCTAACGTAGTTCGCCAATGCCAAGGGAGGCTTGCGATCGGGGGCATAAACCTCCTCCCACACACTGGACCCACCGACGACAAGGTCCCGGATGAGCAGGCCAGCCAACGCTCCGTGGGTGATTCCTTGTCCTGAATCCCCGGTAGCGATAAAGACGTTCTTGCTGCAAGGATTGCGGCCGATGAATCCGCAATAATCGATCGTGTCGAGAACCTGGCCAGACCAACGCGCTGCTTCCTCGCCCAGTTCCGGGACAAGGGCGCGGATCCAGGCGTCCAATGCATCGAAACGCGCCGAGCCGTCATCGGCTTCGCCAGATTTATGATCACGACCGCCCGCAATTAGATAGTCGATGTCACCCTCCCCGGGTTGGAGACGAACGTAGTAGTAGGGATCGTCCATATCCCAATAGAGCGCGTCCGGAAGAGTTGCTTTGGGCAGCTCGAATGCCATCGCATAGGTCCGATAGGGCGCCATCTTGCTGTGGATGGCCACCACCGTATTGACCGGCGAGTTTGTGGCAAACACGGCGTTATCGGCGGTGATGGTTGCGCCCCCTTCGACGCGAAGGCGGATCTGTTCACCCTCCTCGATTTCGGTGACGGCACTTTCGGCAAAAGCCTTGCCTCCGCGCTCCCGGAAATCGTCAAGCAGGGCACGAAGATATTTCAGTGGGTGAAACGTGGCCTGATCGGGATAGCGTAGCACCGGCGCCGCCTCATGGCCTTTCAACGGAACGCCGCGGCCGTGGTCTGCGATTGCACCAACCTTGCCAGCCGCTTCATACTCTTCATCACATTGCTTGGTGGCTTCATTTTCGTCCATCCAGGCTGCGGGAAAAAGAAATCCGTCGAGCCGACGAAAGTCGCAGTCTATTTCAAGATCGCTGACGTGTTCCTCGATCCGGTCGACAGCGGCTTGCTGGCTCTCTTGAAAACCTCGAGCGAGATCCTCGCCGCGGATTTTGACGAGTTCGCTTAGGCCGTCGTCGCAGATCGGGGCCAAGTGGGCGGTCGTGCGGCAAGTCATCCCACCGAGCAGCCGCCCCCTGTCAACCAGCACCACTGACTGTCCCGCCAGCGCAAGTTCGTAGGCAATAGAAACGCCGGCCATGCCCGCCCCCACCACCGCCACATCGCATCGCACATCCTGTTCCAGTTGCGGGGCCGAGGGCAACTCCGTGTCCTTCATCCAAAAAGATTTCGTGGCTTCGTCACTGACGTTCATCGCTGCCTCCAACCTGGCTGCGCGTCTAACGGTCGGAACTGCATTTTGATCCGAAATGTGCAAACGAATCCAAATTGTTTGCTCCCTTGCGCGGAAATGGGACTACCAACGGGGTAGACCGTCGCAGATCGTGATGGCCGACATCGGCTAGGACAAAGCGTCTCGTTGGCCGCGACAAGAGGTCGTTTAAGGAGCCTGACGATGTCGGGCGCTCGCTCCCAGGGGGTTCGTCGAGCCGATCATGGCTCAGGACGAAGCCACCGGGAAAGCCGCAGCCGCCGATCATCGAGATTCAGATTCAGCCCTGTGGCTCGCTGCGCGTGGACGGCTTCGACATGGCCCCAAATCTGCGAGGACAGAAGTCTGGTCATGTCTCGGGCAATCCGAGCGCCTTTCCCACATCGCGGATGGTACCCTTGGTACCCATTGCATGACGATCTCGCGCCGCTCGTTGCTCAACCTTCGAACAGGAGATTGCTGCGTTCGGGATCAATGGAGGTGATGCCGAGCACGTAACACACGGCGGAATTGGCGGCCGAGCCGCGGCCCTGGCACAGAATGTCCTGGCTGCGGGCGATACGAACGATCGAGTTCACGGCCAAAAATACGGCGCGTAGACTGGAAAAAGACGGCTGACCTGCTCGGCTTCGGGCCGGCGTTGCCTTTTCGGTTTTGCAGCAGCAAGACAGTCCATCACGCCCTACATCGTAGAAGATGCCGCAAGTCTTCCGAATGCGGGGAAAGGCGGTAGCGCTCTCCCGTACCAATCCCCGATGGGCAAAGAGCCTTTCCCATTTGCACGCCGCAGCCGCCGACTACACCCCGAGCCGAACGCAGGCCCTTCACTGCGCCAAGAAAGTCCGCCTACGCATTAGGCACGGTACATTTCTGGTCTTGCAGAAAGGCGAAGCATTGAGGCGATATTCGCCCACGCTTCAACCAATCACCGTGCACCGGATTGAGCGAGCGCTCGATCGCGTGGCCGAGATAATCGTCGGGCGCGACGACCAAGGCGAGATATGGCTCCCGCTGTACGACTATCTTGAACGCGCCCTGCAGGATTATCGAGCGAAGGAGGAACGCCTCGCCGCAGTGCGCCAGCGTGTCATACGATCCCAGGATCGAACGGCAACACGATCTTCATAAGTTCCTCTTGCCACATCTTCATGTCGCCGCCCTCGCCGTATTTCGGACGGTCGATCGTGTGGCCCATCAGCATGCGCCGAAGCTCCTCGTCCAGCCTACCGTTCTTCATGCGGTCTTCGAATGAATGGCGCAGTGAATAGACAGTGTGATTGTCAGTCGGGAACAAATTGTAGCTCTTGAAGTGCTTGTTGAGCAGGGCTGACAGCGACGCCTCGCGATCCTTGTACCGCGGGAAGCCGTTGGGATGCTTTTTGAACACCTCAAGCGCCACGCCGACCAGCGGTATCTTGCGCACCGACGAGGCGGTCTTGATCTCTCGTGGATCGTCGGGATCGTCACGCGGCTCGACTGAAATGTGCGGCACCTCGTGGTCAACATGGATGACACCGGTATGCAGGTTCGCGAGTTCGCTCGGCCGGGCTCCTGTCTCAGCGAAGGCAAGCACGATTCCCCTCGCCTCATCATTGAGTGTCGCAAGCGCGCCAGGCGCAAATATCTTGTCGCGAATCCAGTCGGTCGGGAACGGCGGTCGACTGCGTTTCGACTTGTCGGCGAATGACAGATCGGCGAACGGATTCTTCTGTTCGGGGAAACCTAGATGGCGAAAGTAGTCGGCGTAGAGGGTCCGAAGATTGCCCATGTTTCGGTTGCCTGTCGACGCTGAACGGTCTGCTCTCCCTTTCTCAGGCGCAATTCGATCCAGCCAATATTTGTGTACCACTCGCGCGTCGTCGCGCGTTATCTCGCTCATAGGCTTGTCGCCGACCATGCCGATAAACACCTCGACCTCATTTCGCGCTTTGCTTTCCAGCGCTTCTTCTGGTCAGGGCTTTTTGTGCGGATTTCGTCGCGGGCAATCTCGTTGAAGTATAGCTTCAGCGCTTCCGATATCTTGTCGTCAGGGCGAGCGACCGCCCCGCCGACCGCATCGACAGATGGTGATTTGGCAGGCTCGCCTATCGTGCTCTCTACCCGCTGCAGGATGGTATCGAGGGGCTCGGCGACCAGGATCTCAGCGAGCGGTCGATAGACGAATCCCAAGGACTCGGCGCGCTTGATGGCTTGTTGTATCGGATACGCGCCGCCTGTGGATTTTCACCCAGCATCAACGAAGCCCATAAAGCATTGTCAGCAGCCTCATGGAGATCTCGGGCGGTGCGCGCCTTTATCCGGTCTGCGGTGTCGAGGGCGCGGCGCACGAACACGCGACGCTCGTCGAGGTCCCTGACCTCTCTGGGCAGACGACGGTAGTAATGGAAATGATCGCCTCTCCGTTGCACAATATGTAACACAAAATAGGAAATAGCCGCAAGACCGATCCCCAGATGTTACAAATTCTATAACAGACTCAATGATTTAGCGGAAAATCCAGTGGTACCGTTGGCTGGGATCGAACCAGCGACCTCCGGATCCACAATCCGGCGCTCTAACCATCTGAGCTACAACGGCACGTTGCCTGAGCGGATCGAAACAGAAACTCATCCGCCCGCTCTGTCGTTCGGCGATGCGTCCTTACGGGCTTATGGATTCTAATTCAAGGCTTTTGGAAAGCAAAGGTCACTTCCCCACATCGACGCGGCATTTGCCCAGCAAGAAGGCGCAGGCAAGGGCCGGGCGACGGACAAAGAAAAAGGCCGGCGGGAGGAGGTGCCGGCCTTTTCCTGTTACGAGCCAGCGGGAGGAGGTGCTGGCTGGTCACCCCGGGGAGCAGAGGGAGGAGGTTCCACTCACCGGGTATTCCTTGATGGCTGCTATCATACACCTGATCGTTTTTAAGAAAATGCGACCTTTTGTTGCATCTTCAGATCATGCGCAAATGTTAGGCAACCTTGATTTCCTTCATCGCCTTCTCGAAGGCGGTCTTGATCGGCTTGGAGACGTCCTCGGCCGCCTTGGAGGCAACGGCCTGGAAGTCCTTGGCCTGCTCGACGGTCGATTCGACGCGCTTGCGCAGGAAGGCGGTCTGCAGCTCGACGACTTCCGACAGCGACTTGGCGCCGATCAGGGCTTCGAGGTGGGAAAAGCCGGCCTCGGCATTGGCACGCAAAGCGGAGATGGTCTTGAGCGACAGGTCGTTGGAAACGGTCTTGGCGGTCTCGTAGGTCGACTCCAGAGCCTTCTGGGTCTCCTCGGCGCCGGTCTTCAGCTTGGCATAGGCCTCTTTCGACTGCTCAACGCCCTTTTCGGCGAAGGCGCGCATCTGGTCGGTGGCCTTGGAAGCGTCGAAGCTCGGGAATTCAACGTTTTCGATCGTCTCGGCGGTCTTGGTCCTGGACATTTTCCATCCTTTTCAGCGGCAGCGGCTTTGACAGAAAGCCGTCTCGTTCCTGTATGATGGCAATATAAAGGCAAATTTTGTGCGTTGCAATATCTTTGTTGCAGTGCACCATAAATTTCTTTTGGGCCGTTAACCAAGAGCCCAGATTCAAGCCTTTGCACGTTCTGGCTTGTGGACCTTCGCGCCTCCGGCTTTTATTAACAAAGCGTTAACTGCAAAATCGCCGCTCCGTGAGGTCCGCCAAGCGCATGCCGTCCGAATATTCCTTCCTCGATGTCGCCGTGCTCGACGCGGTCCGCCAGCGCTTTGCGGCAGGCGACGCGATCGCGATCCTGTCGGCGGATCTGGAGCAGGTGATCTGGGCCAACGGGCCAGGAGCCGCGATGTTCGGTTATCCCGACATCGAGGCGATCATCGGCGCCTCGGCGCAGTTGCCCGTGATCGCCAGGCGCCAGATCATGGCGACCAGCGGATTTCCCGAGATTGGCAGTGACCGCGCCATCATGGTGCGGCTGGCGACCGGCATGACCAGCCGCGCCGTCGGCTTCCTGGCCAGTGCGGTGACCATGCCGGACGCCGAAAAGGCGATCATGCTGGCAGTGCCGGCGGCTCAGACCGGGTCACGCAGTGCCGGCGAAATCGCCGCGCGCGCCATTAGCGGCCTCACCGAGGATGGTCATTTCATCGCCTTTGTCGATGCCGGGGGCAACGTCGAGGCGGCCTCGGAAGGATTTTCGGCACTGGGCATCCTCCCGGAGACGCTGGCGGCACTGGTCGCCGACGTCGCAGCCGAGAGCGACCGCATCGTCAAGCGCCTTGTCCCCGGCGGCACGGCCTCCTACCCGGCAGGGCTGGCAAGATTGACCGAGGAGCGGCATCTGCTGGTGGTGATCGACGAGGACCAGCTCGACGACACAGCCCCTGCGGGCGAACATCCTACGCAAACCATTGCCGAGACGGCACCTGCTGGCGACGCGGCTTCCCAGCCGGAACAGGGTCGCGAGGCACCGGCCGACGAACCGAGCGCCTCGCAGCCGGCCGGCGACATCGCCGCATCGCAGCAGCATGAGATCGCCGATGCGATCGGACAGGCGCCGACGGCGGCCAACAGCGATCGGCCGGCAGCAGAGCGCATGCCCGCGCAGCACGACCATTGGTACTTCAACGCCGGCGAAGACGGAGGGCAACAGGCGCCGCGACCTGCCGCGTCCGGACCTGAAGCGCCTCAAGAGCCGGCCGCCCTGGAAGTCCAGTCCACGGCCACGCCGACGACCGTCTCGGCGATAGACCGCGCAGCGGCGCCGGTGCGTTTCGTCTGGCGCACCGATGCCGAAGGCAAGTTCAGCGCGCTGTCGCCGGAATTCGCCGACATCGTTGGCAAGCCGGCGGCCGACGTGATCGGCCGCCGCTTCAGGGATGTCGCCGCTACATTCGGCCTCGACCCCTCCGGCGAGATATCAGGGCTCCTCGAACGGCGCGATACCTGGTCCGGGCGCTCCGTGCTGTGGCCGGTCGTCGGCACCGATCTGAAGATACCGGTCGACCTGGCGGCGCTGCCTGTCTATGGCCGCAGCCGCGCCTTCGAGGGTTTCCGCGGCTTCGGCGTCGCCCGCGCCAGCGACGCGGTCGTCGATCCGGAGGCCATCGGCATGGCGCTGGTGCCCAATAGCCAGGCGCCGGCAACGCCGGAACCGCAAATCATCCAACCCGCGCCCGAACAGCCGAACGCCGAAGAGCCCAAGACCGAGGACACGCAGGCATCGGATCCGTTCAAGGGCGAGGTGCCGGCGTTGACCATCGTGCCGAAACAGGAGCGGCGCTTTGCCGATAAGGTGATCCGGCTCGCCGAACATCGCCAGCCTGCCAACGACAAGGGCCTGTCGACCCTGGAACGCAGCGCGTTCCGCGAAATCGGCGAGCGGCTGAAGAAGGATAGCGCTCCGGTCGGGCCGCCAGAGACCGAGACTGTGGAGGCATCGGCAGCGGAGACCGAGGCTCCGGTCAATGCGTCCGACGACCCGATGCGCACCGACGGCATCCCTGCGTCAGGGCCAGAGAACGAACCGGTCGAGGCATCCGATGTCGATGCCGAAGACGAGCGGGATCTGGCACGGCTTGACGGTCACGCGGACGAAGCCCCTCGTGACGCCCGCTCGGGGGTGAATGTGACGGGCTCGTTGCTCGACTATGCCGGCCAAGATGACGAACGTGGCCCCGTGGCGGCGGAACCAGAGAACACAGCTGCCGTTTCGCCCGGCGAAGAGCCTGAAGCCACTGACGCGACACATGATAGCCTCGATGACGACAGCATGACGTCGGCGGATTTTCGCGATGCCGAAGACAATGAGGATTGGGCGCAGCCCGACGAGGAAGCCGCGTCGCCCGACGAGCAGACGGTTGGCGAGGAAACCGCAGGCGACTCTGCGGAAATACCCCTCGAGCGCCCTCGCCTGCAGGTTCCGCCGCTCAAGGCCGAAGGGTTCGTGCCGTCGGCGTTTTCCGCCGGAGATGAACACAAGGCTCCGGACACGTCGCTGCTCGGCAAGCTGCCCGTGCCGCTGCTCATCCATTCCGGGGACCGGTTGCACTATGCGAATGAGGAATTCCTCAGCCTGACGGGTTACGAGGCGCTTGACGATCTGGCGGATGCCGGCGGCCTCGGCGCGTTGTTTGCCGACCCCTATGCCGACGACGCCGTTTCCGACGGCACCGATCGCGCGCTGCGGCTGAAAACGCGTGACGGACAGGAATTCCCGATCGAGGCCATTTTGCGCTCGGTCCCCTGGCGCGACGGCAAGGCGCTGATGCTGGTCGTGCGACGCTCCGGCGAGGATGATGCGCCGGCGAGCCTGCATGTGGTTGGCGACGAGCAGACGCAGCCGGATATTTCCGAACTCAAGGCGCGCATCGCCGAGATGCGCACCATTATCGACACCGCCACCGACGGCGTCGTGTTGATCGGCCGTGACGGCACCATCCGATCGATCAGCCGGCCTGCGGAAGCGCTGTTCGGCTTCGACAGCGACGATGTGACCGGCAAGCCGTTCGCCTCGCTGTTTGCGATCGAAAGCCAGCGCGCGGCGCGCGACTATCTCAACGGACTGTCCGAGCCCGGCGTGGCGAGTGTCATGAACGACGGCCGCGAGGTGATCGGGCGCGAGTCGCAAGGCCGCTTCATTCCGCTGTTCATGACCATCGGTCGGCTGCCCAACGACAGCGGCTTCTGCGCCGTCGTTCGCGACATCACGCAGTGGAAGCGGGCCGAAGAGGACTTGACGCAGGCACGTGCGGTGGCCGAGCGCGCGTCCTCGCAGAAGACCGATTTCCTGGCCCGCATCAGCCACGAGATCCGCACCCCGCTCAATGCCATCATCGGTTTTTCGGAATTGATGGTCGACGAGAAGTTCGGACCTGTCGCCAACGATCGCTACCGCGACTATCTGCGCGATATTAACCGCTCGGGCAATCATGTGCTCGATCTGGTCAACGACCTGCTCGACATCTCCAAGATCGAGGCCGGCCAGCAGGAGATGGCCTATGAAGCGGTGTCGCTCAACGACACGCTGGCCGAGACGGTGGCGATGATGCAGCCGCAGGCCAACCGCGAACGGGTCATCATCCGCTCCAGCTTCGCTTCGCGGCTGCCGGAAGTGGTGGCGGACCTGCGCAGCGTGCGCCAGATCGCGCTCAACATCCTGTCGAATGCCATCCGTTACACCCAGGCCGGCGGCCAGGTGATCGTCTCGACCGCCTATGAGACGTCGGGCGACGTCGTCATGCGGGTGCGCGACACCGGCATCGGCATGAGCCATGCCGAGATCGAGCAGGCGCTAAAGCCGTTCAAGCAGATCAACGCGCTGAAGCGCGGACGCGGTGACGGTACCGGGCTTGGACTGCCGTTGACCAAAGCGATGGTGGAAGCCAACCGTGCCCGGTTCACCATCAATTCGACACCGGGCGAAGGCACTCTGGTCGAGGTCGCTTTTCCGTCGACCCGTGTGCTCGCGGAATAGGTCAGCCCTCTCCGCGGTTCGGTCCCGATAAAAAGAAAAGGCGCCCAAAGGGCGCCTTAAGAGATGGGATTGCTGTCACAACGGGGGCTTGAGCGAATTCGGATCCTCGGGGCTGAGGAACGGGATTTCTCCCTCAAGTTACCTGCGACTATCGACGCCGGACCTTAACAACTCCTTACCGGGGCGCCGGAAAATTTACGAATGTGTACCACTCATGAAATCTAGGTAAATTCTAGCGAGGTATTTCGTTAACCATGCTGGAAAGGCCTTTTTCACCCATCTCGTTGCCTCCAACAGTGGCTCCTCTTGAGCGACATCCATTGGCGGTCACTCGGCCAGCTGTGGCAGGTTCTTGAACAGTTCCAGCGCTTCCGGGTTGGCGAGCGCTTCCTTGTTCTTGATGGCGCGGCCGTGCACGACGTCGCGCACAGCAAGCTCGGTGATCTTGCCCGATTTGGTGCGCGGGATGTCGGTGACGGCGACGATCCTTGCCGGCACGTGACGCGGGCTCGCGCCGCTACGGATTTTTGCCCGTATGCGTTTTTCCAGATTCTCGTCGAGCTGCACGCCTGCGGCCAAGCGCACGAAAAGGATAACGCGCACGTCGTTGTCGAAGTCCTGGCCGATGCACAGCGCTTCCAGAATCTCCGGCATCTGTTCGACCTGGTTGTAGATCTCCGCCGTGCCGATGCGCACGCCGCCCGGGTTGAGCGTGGCGTCGGAGCGGCCATGGATGATCAGGCCGCCATGCGCGGTCCATTCGGCGAAATCGCCGTGACACCAGACATTGTCGAAGCGCTCGAAATAGGCCGCCCGGTACTTCTTGCCCTCGGGGTCATTCCAAAAGCCGATCGGCATCGCCGGAAAAGCCTTGGTGCAGACCAACTCGCCCTTCTCCTGCCGGACCGGCCTGCCGTCATCGTCCCAGACATCGACCGCAAGGCCAAGGCCGGGTCCCTGGATCTCGCCGGTCCAGACAGGCTGCGTCGGCACGCCGAGCACGAAGCAGGAGACGATGTCGGTGCCGCCGGAGACCGAAGCCAGATGCACGTCCTTCTTGATGCCGTCATAAACGAAGCGGAAATCTTCCGGCGATAGCGGCGAGCCGGTGGAGGAGATTGCCCGCACAGTGGCCAGATCATGCGTGCGGATCGGCTTGAGGCCAGCCTTGCGCACGGAATCGATGAACTTGGCCGAGGTGCCGAGGAACGTCATCTTCTCGGCATCGGCGAAATCGAACAGCACATTGCCGTCGGGGTAGAAGGGCGAACCGTCATAGAGCAGCAACGTGGCCCCCGAAGCGAGCCCCGACACCAGCCAGTTCCACATCATCCAGCCGCAGGTGGTGAAGTAGAAGAAGCGGTCGCCATCGGTGAGACCGGCATGCAGCCGGTGTTCCTTGACATGCTGGATCAGCGTGCCGCCGGCCGAATGGACGATGCATTTGGGAATGCCGGTCGTTCCCGACGAAAACAGGATGTAGAGCGGATGCGAAAACGGCAGCGGCTCGAAGGCAACGGGCTTGCCGACGAAGGGCGACAGCGCCTCTTCCAGCGCTACCGCCTTGTCGATGGTCCCGGCGATATCGCTCGATGTGCCGAGATAGTCGACGACCAGGATCTTGCGGACAGTGCCGAGCTTGGCCGCGACCGCGGCGATCTTGTCGGCGACTTCGATTGCCTTGCCATTGTACCAATAGCCATCCGGCGCGATGAAGACGACGGGCTCGATCTGGCCGAACCTGTCGAGCACGCCCTGCTCGCCGAAATCGGGAGAACAGGACGACCAGACGGCGCCGATCGAGGCGGCGGCCAGCATGGCGGCGACGGTCTCCGGCATGTTGGGCATCATGGCGGCGATGCGGTCGCCCTTCTTCACCTTGAGCGACAGGAAAAGCTGCTGCAGCCGCGAGGTCAGCGCGTGCAACGCGTTCCAGGACAGCCGGCGCTCGACCTTGTCTTCGCCGCGAAACACGATTGCGTCGCCTGAGCCGGTCTTCTTCAGCAGATTCTCAGCGAAATTCAGTGTCGCATCGGGAAAGAAAGAAGCGCCGGGCATCTTGTCGCCGTCGACGAGCAGGTTATCGCCCTTGTCGCCGACGATGCCGCAGAAATCCCAGATCAGGCTCCAGAACCCCTCACGGTCCTCGACCGACCAGGCATGAAGCTGCGAATACGAGGAAAACGCTACGCCGGCTTTCACTCCGGCGGCCTTGGTGAAGGCGGTCAAGGGTGCTGCGTCAATCTGGTCTTGCGTCGGGGTCCAGAGCGGTTGTCCGGCAGCCATGATCGTTCCTCCACGGTCGCCATCGCTTATGCATATCGCAGCGCAGCAGAGCAAGATTTTGTTCGGCTGATGCGACCAGATGTGCGCAAATGCCATCGCCGGGCCATAAAGACTTGAAATGCCTCAGCCCTAAGTCGTAGTGACAACTTGAAGTCGTGGTGACGACTGGGGGTCGTGGTGACGACTGGGGTCGTGGTGACGATCGGGGTTACACCCGCCGGGCGATTTGTCGGAATGGAAGCATACAGGGCCATATGCCATCATCTATGATCCGGCGCGGAATATGGGCGATCGGCGCTGCCGTGATCGTCGTCGCGCTGGTCGTTGCCGCCCTGCCGCTGATTGCCTCCACCCGTATCGTGCGCGACCGCATCGCCTGGGAAATGAGCGCGTGGAGCGGCTTCCGGGTCGCCATCGACGGTTCGCCGCGCATCGAGGTCTGGCCGACATTCCGGGCAATCCTGACCGATGTGACGCTTTCACAATGGACCGACACCGAGGCGCCGCCTGTGGTCGAGGCAGAACGGGTCGAGGTCGACCTTTCCGCCATGGCGGCGCTGCGCGGCGACGTGGTGTTTTCGACGGCGCGGCTGGTGCGGCCGACGATCCGGGTCCAGCGCACGCCTGCCGGCCTTTTCCTGCCCGCTGTCCCCACCGGCGGGCGCATCACGCGTTCCATCGACACGGCGCGCGGCGTGGTCAATGCCGACCCCGCCAAGCCGGACCTCGACAAGCTGCCTACCGACACCTTCGGCACGGTCGAGTTTCGCGACGGCCGAATGGTAGCGTCCATCGGCGGCAAGGACGTCGAGATCCTGAGCAGTTTAAACGGTCAGGCGAATTGGGCGGCGATGAACAGCAATGCGACGCTGTCGGCAACAGGGATCTGGCGGGGCGAAAGCGTCGCGCTGGACGTCGCCTCGGCCAGACCGCTTGTGCTGTTTGCCGGCGGCACGGCGCCGCTGACGCTGTCCTTTAAGGCGGCGCCCGCCACCTTCTCGTTCGACGGCACGGCCAGCATGTCTGAAAATACCTATTTCGACGGTCAGGCGAAGTTCTCGGCACCCTCGCTGCGGCGTGTCCTGGAATGGTCGCAGGCCGGCATCGCTCCGGGTGCAGCGATCGGCTCGGTCAGCATTTCGAGCAAGATCACCGCGACCGGCGGGCGCGTCAAGTTCGACAACACGGCAATTGCACTCGACAACAATCCGGGGATGGGTGCACTGGACCTCTCGCTTGGCGCACAACCTGTGATCTCCGGTACGCTCGCCTTCGACACGCTCGACCTCAGATCGTTTCTTTCGGCCTTCACCCCGCTGGTGCCGACCGGAGGGGCGGGACCCGGCGAAATCGGCACAAGTTTCGCCGACAAGATCAATCTCGATCTGAGGCTGTCGGCAGCCCACGCCACGGCGGGACCTATCCAGCTCGCCGATGTCGCCGCCACCGCCCAGGTCAAGGATGGTCTGTCGGTATTCGACATCTCCGATGCCTCGGCCTTCGGCGGCAACATCCAGACCAGCCTTCGCTTCGATCGCAAGCCGGAGGGCTCGCAGGTCGAAATCCGCCTTCTGGCGTCCGACATCGACGGCGGTGCGTTCGGCACGGCGGCAGGGATGACGCGGCTGGTGCCGGTCGGCACGGGCACCGTCTCGGTGATCCTCAAGGGGCCGGGCAGAACCTGGGATTCCATCTTCGACAATGCCGACGGCTCGGTCTCGGCGACCTTCGGGCCGGGTGCGTTGAGCAAGCTCAACCTGCCGGCCTTCCTCAAACATACCGAACAGGGCGGCTTCTTCGCGCTCGACGACGTCTCCGACGGAACATTGCCGATCGACGGCGCCGAGATCAAGGCCACCATTTCGAAGGGCGTGGCGCGGATCGACAAGGCCGAGGCCAATTCAGCGAAGTACAAGATCTGGCTGTCCGGCATCGCGTCCTACGCCGGGCGCGGACTGGCCTTGTCCGGCGGCGTCATTCAGCCTGACCAGGCGGCAACGCAGGCCAATGGCCAGCAAGGTCCCAACCAGTCATCGTTCTTCGTCGGCGGAACCTGGAGCACGCCGTTCATTTCCCCGATCAGCCGCGGCGTTTCGGGGGAATAGGCCGCCACCGCGCCTTCTGTTTTTCACCCGCGCTGCGCCGCCTGCTCGTCGAGCTGGCGCTGCACCTCACGCCGTTTGTTGGCA
This sequence comes from Mesorhizobium sp. M7A.F.Ca.ET.027.02.1.1, assembly GCF_004022985.1. NCBI lineage: Bacteria > Pseudomonadati > Pseudomonadota > Alphaproteobacteria > Hyphomicrobiales > Phyllobacteriaceae > Mesorhizobium > Mesorhizobium sp. M7A.F.Ca.ET.027.02.1.1. The sequence goes on from NZ_RZOL01000017.1 coordinate 22,620, forward strand.
AGCGAGGCGATGATGACGCCAATCGCCACGACGGCGATCAGGATGGTGCAGGCAGCGTTGATTTCCGGCGTCACGCCGAGGCGAACCTGGCTGTAGATCTTCATCGGCAGCGTCGTCGCGCCCGGCCCGGAGGTGAAGCTGGCTATGACCAGATCGTCGAGCGAAAGCGTGAAAGCCAGCATCCAGCCGGAGACGATCGCCGGCATGATGACCGGCAATGTGATCTGGAAGAAGGTCTTCACCGGCGTTGCGCCAAGATCCATCGCGGCTTCTTCCAGCGAGCGGTCGAAGGTCATGAGCCGCGACTGCACGACCACGGCGACGAAGCACATGGTCAGCGTGATGTGGGCGAGCGTCACGGTGAGAAAGCCACGGTCTAGCCCGACCGCGACGAAGAGCAGCAGCAGCGACAGGCCGGTGATCACTTCCGGCATGACCAGCGGCGCAAAGACCATGCCGGAGAACAGCACCCTGCCCTTGAAGCGCGTGTAGCGGGTCAAGGTGAGTGCCGCCAGCGTGCCGAGAACGGTCGCTACCGTGGCCGAGATCAAGCCAACGCGCGCCGTCACCCAGGTCGCGTCCATGAGGCCCTGATTGTGGAACAGCGAGACGTACCATTTGGTCGAGAAACCGCCCCAGACCGTAACCAGTTTCGACTCGTTGAACGAGAAGACGATGAGCAGCACGATCGGCAGATAGAGAAAGGCAAAGCCAAGCACGATCGAAGTGATGTTGAAGCGGCTCCAGGTGGCGTTCATGAGGTCACCTGTCCATTTCCTGAGCGCGCGCCTGGGCCCGCTGGAAGAGCATGATCGGCACGATCAGCAGCAACAGCAGGATGACGGCAACGGCCGACGATACCGGCCAGTCGCGATTGGCGAAGAACTCGTTCCACAACGTCTTGCCGATCATCAGCGTCTGCGAGCCGCCGAGCAGATCGGGAATGACGAACTCGCCGACGGCCGGAATGAACACCAGCAGACAGCCGGCGATGACGCCGGGCAGCGACAGCGGGAAGGTGATCTTCCAGAACGCACTTGTCGGCGGACAGCCGAGATCCTTGGCTGCCTCGATCAGCGAATAGTCCATCTTCTCAAGCGCGGAATAGAGCGGCAACACCATGAACGGCAGGTAGGAATAGACGATGCCGATGAAGATCGCCGTATAGGTGTTGAGGATGATCAGCGGCTGGTGGATGACGCCGGTGGCGAGCAGCAGCTGATTGAGCAGCCCTTCGGGCTTGAGAATGCCGATCCAGGCGTAGACCCGGATCAGGAACGAGGTCCAGAACGGTAGGATCACCAGCATCAGCAAGGTCGGGCGGATCGTCGCCGGCGCGCGCGCCATGCCATAGGCGATGGGGTAGCCGACGAGCAATGTCAGGACCGTCGAGACCGCGGCGATGATGACGCTGGTCACATAGGCGTTGAAGTAGAGGGCGTCCTGCGTCAGCCAGGCGTAATTGTCGAGGCTGAGTTGCTTCAGCTGAGCCAGGAACCCGGAAATGCCGCCGCTGAAATCGAGCGCCGGCGTATAGGGCGGAATGGCGATCGCCGTCTGCGACAGCGAGATCTTGAAGACGATGACGAACGGAATGAGGAAGAAAAACAGCAGCCAGACATACGGGATGATGATGACCAGTCGGCCAACGAAGGCAGCACCCAGCCTGGCAAGGATGGATTTGCCGGCATTGGATGCCGGAGAGGCTGATGAGGTGGTGACGGCGGCGCTCGACATGGTCGCCCCTACCGCGTCAGCACGACGCCGGCATCGGGCCGGAAGGAAACCCAGGCGCGGTCGTTCCAGCTCAACGGATCCTCGGTGATGCGGGCCGCGTTCATGGTGCTCGCGCGCACCACCTGGCCGTCGTCCAGCCTGACATGGTAGACGGTCATGTCGCCGAGATAGGCGATGTCGTAGACCTCGCCCTCGATGGCGTTGACCGCCTCGGCCGGCTTCTTCGACGACACCTTGATCTTTTCGGGCCTGATGGCGAAGGTGACGGCCGTCCCGGCGCCGGCGGTGCCGGCATTGTCGGTGCGGATGGTGAGGCCGTTGCCGGCATCGATGCTGGCGCTGCCGGCCTCGCCACGCGCGATCTTGCCCTCGAACATGTTCACATTGCCGACGAAGCCGGCGACGAAGCGCGATCCCGGCGCCTCGTAGACTTCGGCCGGCGTTGCCACCTGCATCACCTCGCCCTTGTCGATGATGGCGATGCGATCGGCCATGGTCATCGCCTCTTCCTGGTCGTGGGTGACCACGACGAAGGTCAGGCCGAGGTTCTGCTGCAAATCCATCAGTTCGAACTGCGTCTCTTCGCGCAGCTTCTTGTCCAACGCGCCGAGCGGCTCGTCGAGCAGCAGCACCTTCGGCCGCTTGGCGACCGAGCGGGCGAGCGCGACGCGCTGGCGCTGGCCGCCGGACAGTTGGTGCGGCTTGCGCTTGGCGAACTGCTCGAGTTTGACCAGCTTCAGCATCTCGGCAACGCGCGATGCGATTTCGGGCTTCGGCATGCCGTCCTGCTTAAGGCCGAAGGCGATGTTGTTCTCGACCGTCATATGCGGGAACAGCGCATAGGACTGGAACATCATGTTGACAGGCCGCCGGTAGGGCGGGATGCCGCGCAGATCCTGGCCGTCAAGCAGAATGCGGCCGGCTGTCGGCTCCTCGAAGCCGGCGAGCATCCTGAGCAGCGTCGACTTTCCGCAACCGGAGGCGCCGAGCAGCGCGAAGAACTCGCGCTCGAAGATGGTCAGAGACAGATTGTTGACGGCGGTGAAGTCACCGAACTTCTTGGTGACGTTGTCGAACTGGATGTACGGCTTGGCATTCGGGTCGTTCCACGGTGCAAAATCCCTGCGGATGCTGCCAAGCGATTTCATGTCCCACTCCGTCCTGATTTTCTTGCTTCTTGCCCCAGGTAGAAACGGTCCCGGCAGGTGGCTGCCGGGACCGTGTCGGATTGCTTACTGGCCAGTGACGATCTTGGTCCAGGTGCGCGTGATGACGCGCTGGGTCTTGGGATCGTATGGCGAGACGGTGTAGAGCTTCTTTATGGTCTCGGCATCGGGATAAACCGAAGGATCCTCCAACAATGCCTTGTCGACGAATTGCTGCGAAGCCTTGTTGCCGTTTGCGTAGAGCACGTAGTTCGACGACTTGGCGATGACTTCCGGCTTCATCATGTAGTTGATGAACTCGAGCGCCTCCGCGACATGCGGTGCGTCGGCGGGGATCGCCATCTGGTCGAACCACATCTGCGCGCCCTCCTTCGGCACGGAATAGCCGATTTCGACGCCCTGCTTGGCCTCGACCGCGCGGTTGCGGGCCTGGAACACGTCACCCGACCAGCCGACCGCCAGGCAGATATCACCGTTGGCGAGCGCGTTGATGTATTCGGAGGAATGGAACTTCCTGATGTAAGGCCGCACCTTGAGCAAGGTCTCCTCGGCCTTGGCGATATCATCGGGTGACGTGCTGTTCGGGTCGAGGTTGAGATATTTCAACGCCGCCGGGATGATATCTGCCGGCGAGTCCAGCACGTAGACGCCGCAGTCCTTCAATTTGGCCAGGCTATCGGGATTGAAGAAGACGTCCCAGCTGTCGATCTTGTCAGTGCCAAGCGCCGCCTGCACCTTCTTGATGTTGTAGCCGATGCCAACCGTGCCCCACATGTAGTTGACCGAGTATTCGTTGCCTGGGTCATATTTGGCGGTTCGCTCGGTAACCGTGTCCCACATGTTGGAAATGTTGGGCAGTTTCGACTTGTCGAGCTTCTGGAACACGCCGGCCTGGATCTGGCGCGCAAGGAAATTGCCGCTGGGCACGACGACGTCATAGCCGCTGCCGCCGGCAAGCAGCTTGGTCTCAAGGATTTCGTTGGAATCGAAGGTGTCGTAGACGACCTTGATGCCGGTTTCCTTGGTGAAATCGTCGATGATCGAACTGTCGATGTAGTCCGACCAGTTGAAGACGTTGACGACACGATCCGCGGCGTGACCGCCGACGGTGAACAATGTCAGGAATGCCGAGGTTGCCGAAAGCCAGAGCGCTTTGCGGATCATGCTATTCTCCTTTGATGAGTGTTCCTTCACCGGCTCGTCGCGATATCAGCGCGACCGGCATTTTCTTCAGACTATTGAGCTTTCCAAGGGGCGACAAGCGCGAACTGCCGAGACCATGCAGGCGGTTCGATGAGATGGCTGGATGCCCCTGAGGCGGCTTGGGAGGCGTGCCAATACCGTCATAGGCTTTCGCCGTGGCGCGGGCAGAGATACGACTATATGGTCCGGTCCCGATCGGACCGGCTGGGAGACTTGGCAAGATACGCCTGTCTTGTTGTTGCCGTATTCCCAGCCTGCCCGTGCTGCAGCGACGTTGTCAATGGCAAAGCTGCAGGCCGCCTCAATTAGGCGACGGCACCCCGGTGACCCCTGCGCGTTCGGGCCGTGCCTGCCGCTTGAATTCGAGCCCGATATGGACGAGCAGCGCCGTGACCACCACCGCGCCACCGATGATGGTGCGCCCCGACGGCACCTCGGAATGGATGAGCCAGACCCATATCGGGCCGAGGATCGGCTCGAACGTGCCGAGCAGAGCCGCGATGGCCGCCGGGATCAACCGTGCGCCGGTGGCGAAGAAGGCGAGACCGAGGCCGAGATTGACCACGCCGAAGGCAAACAGAAAGCCCATGTCGCTGACTGACACGGTGAAGGTCGATGCCTGCGAGACGGCAAAGCCGGCCGCGAGCATGGTGCCGAGGCACGTCGCCGGCGTCATGCGCACGCCGGAAAACCGCCGGGTGATGACGGTGGCGACCGAGAACATGACCGCGATCAACAGCGCCAGCCCATCGCCTATGGGCGAGACGGCGCCATCCAGCGATTCCGACACCATGATGGCGACGCCGGTGATGACGGCGGCGATTGCCACCCAGGTGGCGACACCGACCCTTTCGCGAAACAACGCCCAGGCAAACAGCGCCGCCAGCAACGGCACGCCTGCCTGCATCAAAAGGATGTTGGCGACGGTGGTGTAGGCCAGCGCCACGACGAAGGCGGTCGATGCGGTGGCAAAGCAGATCCCGACGGCAAGACCGGGCAGACCCATGTCGCGGAACAGCTTCCGCGTGCCACGCCAGCCGTCACGCCAGACCATGAAGCAGACCAGGAAGGCGGCTGCCCAGACGGAGCGCCAGAAAATGACCGTCCAGCTGTCACCGACGGTGATGAAGCGGGCGATGGTGCCCCCGAAACTCCACATCAGCGCCGACAGGAAGACCAAAAGCATGCCGACGCGTTCCTCGCGCGGCGACACGGCTGGCGATGCGACGATTGGCGATGCGGTATTGGTCATGGCTGCCACTGTCGGTGTTTCCGGCGGTGCACGATGCGCGATGGGCGACAAGGACGTGCCATTTTCGCCTAATGCATCGGCAACGGCCGGGCGTGATCCAGCTTCATGTTCCCCTTTGGCGCACTGGTCAGACGCCTGGACCAAATTCGCCCTGCTGGGGTTGGCTGATCATCCCAATCTAGGAGGAAGCGTTCCTGTTGCCCCGAATGAGCCGCCAAAGGCCGGCCAACGGAATCAGCAGGATCAGGCCGAATTTCTTCAAGGCGATGAGCGCCACCGCCAGAAGACCAGCCTTTGCCGCCAATTTCCCGGCGATGAGGCCGCCAATCCCAACCGCGGCCACCGTGTCGGTGCCGGGCAGGAAATCCGTGTATCTCTTGCCCGTGCTGAAGCCCGCCAGGCCAAGCACTTCATCCAGGCTCTGCTTTATCTCCGGCAACTGCTCCACATTGGCGATGTAACTCATCACGAAGACGCCCTCCCTGCCAAGGAAACGGACATCGTAGTTGAGCGTGTGGACGGCGTCGTTTCCGAACTGGAGTTCCTTGGCCCAATGCAGACGCTTGTTGACGGCATCATAGACTGGCGGCGAAGCCCAACCGATCAACGTGACGGGCGGAAAACCGTCCTTCACCCGTTGATCGTTGCCCGACAAAGTGTCGGCCTTCATGCTGCTCAATAGTTCGCTGTAGTTGATGGAGGCAGCGTCGCCGTCATCGACATAACCGATCTTTTCCCAGCGCAGCTCTATTCCCCAATTGTTGTCGGCGATGGGGTCATAATTGCTCGGGAAGATCATGCCGATCGCGTCGGAACCGGCATCGGGTGGGTTACCCCAAGCCTCGGTCAGGACCGAGACGGCGTCCTTCTTATTCAGAAAATAGAACTTGCCCTTGAGATCGAGGTGAATGCCTTCGGCGAGGTCTATCGGTCCGGTCTTTGGATCTATCTTGTCCAGGAATGCCTTGCCGGCATCATTGTACTGTTTGTAGGAGCTGAAGAAATCCGAGGATTTTTCTGCATATGCAGATGAAGCTGAGAGGGCAAATGTCAGCCCAAGCGAAAAAACCGTCCTGCCCATCGCCGCCCCCCAGCCTTGCGTAGTTCGTCTTGATACCTCGTCGTCAACGCCGAATCAATATTTCGATCGGCAATACTCGGCAATATTATCTAGGGAAGACTCCGCAGCTTTCGCCGCCGGACGAAAGATATTCTTGCCGACTCATGTCGTCACTGGAAATCGAAGGCACTCAGGCCCGTCACCATCTCGTCGAGGCCGAGCGGGCGCGTCACCGGCGGCTCGGCGCGAGCCAGGCAGCCGACGCGTTCGCAAAGCCGGCAGGCAGGCCCGACCGGCGTCGCCGCAATACTGCCGGCCTTTGCGGTGATTGCCGCACCGGGTAATGCCGCGCCATAGACGATTTCGTCACGAAAGCCGATATCGCAGCCAAGCAGCAATGCGGTGCGGCGCGGACGTTCCGAGAACGCGCCTTGCGGCCCTTCCAGCGTGCGGGCGATGCACAGGAACTCGGCGCCGTCGGGCATTTCCACTGCCTCGACGAAGACCTGGCCAGGTTGGGTGAAGGCAACATGCACGGGCAGCTTGGGACAGCCGCCGCCAAAGCGGCTTTGTGGAAAGCCCTGGCTGCCGGCCTTGCGGAAGCGGTTGCCTGCATTGTCGACCTCCAGCATGAAGAACGGCACCCCCGAGGCACCCTGCCGCTGCAGCATGGTCAGCCGGTTGGCTGCCTGTTCGAAGGAGACGCCGAAGCGCGAACGCAGGACATCGATGTCATAGCGGGCGCGCACGGCAGCCGCGTGAAAGGCCTGATAGGGCATCATCAGCGCATGCGCCGCATAACGGCCAAGTTCGAAGCGGGCCAGGCGGCGCGCCTCGTCGGTGCTCAGCTTGAGCGCCTGGATCTCGCCGGCGACCGCGACCGTCATGCGGATCAGGCAGGCCTCCATCGCGACTTCGCGCAACTGGTCGAACGGCGACAGGCGTTCGGACAGGAACAGGCGCTGCGAATGACGATCATAACGGCGGCGCCAGTTAGGCATGGTGGCGACCGGCAGCACCTTGACGACGATGCCATATTCTCGCTTCAGCCAGGCCTTCAGCGCGCCGAACAGATCGTCGCCGGGATCGAGCACCGAGGTGAACGCCGCGGCCTCCTCCTCGAGGGCAGCGAAATGGTTCGGCCGGCGCTCGAGAATCTCGTGCACCTCGTCGATCGGCAGGCGGGCGCCGGAAAGCGCCGTCGCCCGACCTTCGCGCGCCAACAGTTCGTTGAGGTCGGACAGGCGCTCGGCCTGCTCGCGATAGGCGCGGAACAGTTTTATCACCGCCGCAGACGCGTTGGGCGCGGCCTCGGCAAGCTCGATCAGTTCCTGATCACCCGGCAACTCGCCGACCAGCAGGGGATCGGTGAACACTTCCTTCAAGGCAGCGACAGATCCCCTCGCCTCGCCCTGCAGTTCGTGTGGATCGACCTTGTAGACGGAAGCCAGCCTGAGGATCAGCTGCACCGTCAGCGGCCGCTGGTTGCGCTCGATCAGATTGAGATAGGACGGTGAAATGCCGAGGCCCTCGGCCATCGCCGTCTGGGTCAGGCCCTTGGCATTGCGGATGCGGCGGATGCGCGGCCCGGCGAAGATCTTCTGGTCAGCCACGGACTGTCCTTTACAGCAATTTACATGAACTTTTCTGGGCTCTGGCCTTTTACAATAATGACAAATTTACAACGCACCTCTGTCAAACGCAACACAGGTTTTCTCTTATATTCCGTCGGCTTCCCGGATTTTTGTGGCTGATTTCGCGCAGAAATGTAAATCCAGTCATACCCAACGACCCCAGATTCTCGACGCCTTGAGACAGTTCAGCAATTCCTCGGAGTGACCAATGACTGATTTTTACAACCTCGTCCCATCGGCCCCGGAAGGTCGTTTCGACGGTATCGAACGGCCCTACTCCGCGGCGGATGTGAAGCGTCTGCGCGGTTCGGTGCAGATCCGTCAGAGCCTCGCCGAAATGGGTGCCAACCGGCTGTGGAAGCTCATCCATGAGGAGGACTTCGTCAACGCGCTCGGTGCCATGTCCGGCAATCAGGCGATGCAGCAGGTGCGCGCCGGACTGAAAGCGATCTACCTGTCGGGCTGGCAGGTTGCCGCCGACGCCAACACGGCTGGCGCGATGTATCCGGACCAGTCGCTCTATCCGGCCAATGCAGCGCCCGAACTGGTCAAGCGCATCAACCGGACGCTGCAGCGCGCCGACCAGATCGAAACGTCCGAAGGCAACGGGCTTTCCGTCGAGACATGGTTCGCGCCGATCGTCGCCGACGCGGAAGCCGGTTTCGGCGGACCGCTCAACGCCTTCGAAATCATGAAGGCCTTCATCGAGGCGGGCGCCGCCGGCGTCCATTATGAGGACCAGTTGGCGTCGGAAAAGAAATGCGGCCATCTCGGCGGCAAGGTGCTGATCCCGACCGCGGCGCACATCCGCAACCTCAACGCCGCGCGCCTGGCGGCGGACGTGATGGGCACGCCGACCCTGGTCGTCGCGCGCACCGATGCGGAAGCCGCCAAGCTGCTCACCTCCGACATCGACGAACGCGACCAGCCTTTCGTCGACTACGACGCCGGGCGCACGGTGGAAGGCTTCTACCATGTCAGGAACGGCATCGAGCCCTGCATCGCCCGCGCCATTGCCTATGCGCCTTACGCGGATCTGATCTGGTGCGAGACCTCGAAGCCGGACCTGACGCAGGCCAGGAAATTCGCCGAGGGCGTGCGCAAGCATCATCCCGACAAGCTGCTCGCCTACAATTGCTCGCCCTCGTTCAACTGGAAGAAGAACCTCGACGACGCGACGATCGCCAGGTTCCAGAAGGAGCTCGGCGCGATGGGCTACAAGTTCCAGTTCATCACGCTCGCCGGCTTCCACCAGCTCAACTACGGCATGTTCGAACTGGCGCGCGGCTACAAGGCGCGGCAGATGGCGGCCTATTCCGAGTTGCAGGAAGCGGAGTTCGCGGCCGAGGCCGATGGCTACACCGCGACCAAACATCAGCGCGAAGTCGGCACCGGCTATTTCGACGCCGTGTCGATGGCGATCACCGGCGGCCAGTCATCGACCACCGCCATGCATGAATCGACCGAGCACGCGCAGTTCAAACCGGCCGCGGAATAGCGAGCAGCAAAGTACAGAGGAAACGCCCAACAGGGCTGGGAACACAGGAGAAGACCAATGGCATCGATAAGCCGCGTCAAGGAACGCGCCGAGGAACAGTCGACGACGATGAGCGTCGACCAGCAGGCGACGATCCGCATGCTGGCCAACGACCTGCACCGCCTCAACCAGTCGGTGATGAAGGCGGTCGAGGCGGGCGTCTCGGTGGAACTCGTGCGCTCGGCACGACATCACGGCGGCGACGGCAACTGGGGCGATCTGCTGATCCCGGTGATCGTCACGCAGCAGAGCCACGGCTGACTGAAATCCATGCAACCGACCCTTCACCTGCGCAGCCCCTGCGCAGGTGAATTTTCTCTTTATGAAATCCACGTGTGGACAGTTGAGTACAGTAGCGTTGCTTGAAATTCACTGCTCCCGGCGATGATTTCGAGCACTTTTATTTCAACTTGACACAGGCTACGATCTCACGCCAATTGCGCTCCGGATTCAACTCTGCATTGAAATAGGGGCGAGCTTCTTGGCCGACTTGTGTGCCCGGTGAATCGCGAAGGCGAGACTCCAAGACATCCGAATCCGGTGACCCGCGACTCAACCACCGAGGCGATCCGCGATCCGTCGCAGGTGCTTGTCGTCGGGAAATCGCCCATCAATCGCGTGGTGATTTCAAAGATCGTCGAGCGATCCGGGCTCAAGCCGATTTCGGAATCTCCCGACACGGCGGCAAGGATCTTGCGGTCGCTCATTCCCGGTGTGGTTGTCCTTGACGGCGGCGCCGACAACAAGGACTGCGACAATCTGATGTCCAGCATCGACGCGTTGCGCCGCGCCTCGGGCAAATCACTGCCACCGGTAATCCTGCTGTCAACCAAGAACGGCACGACGGAAAGTCTGGGCCTGTCTGGTATCATCGACGTGGTGGTCGCCAAGCCGATCACGCCCGAACGGTTGCAACCGGTGATCGATCGCCTGATCGGCCGCTAAGGCAACTGCGGGAAAAGTACGCAGGCGGTTTTCCGTCCGGAATTGAGCAAACCAGGTAAGGCCCGGCGATCACGGATCGATGATGCTTTCGATCAGTCCGGGCAGTTGTCCGAGATCGGATATCTGGCGGAACCTCGATTCGGTTACCGGCGCCTCGACATGCTCCAGCACCCATGTCAGTTCATGCGGCACATGGACACCCCAGCCGCCGGCCTCTATGGCCGGCACCACATCCGACTTCAGCGAGTTGCCGACCATCATGCTTTTCGCCGGACCATCACCGTGGCGGTTGAAGAGCCTGCTATAGGTGGCTGCATTCTTGTCACTGACGATCTCGACCGCGTCGAACAGATCGCCAAGGCCCGAGCCAGCCAGCTTGCGCTCCTGATCGAAGAGGTCGCCCTTGGTGATCAGCACGAGCCGGAATGCACCGGCAAGCTTTTCGACCGTCTCGCGGGCGTGCGGCAAGGCCTCGATCGGATGGCTCAGCATCTCGCGGCCGGCATCGAGAATCTCCGCTATGGCCGAAGCCGGCACGCGGCCTTGCGTGACCTCGATCGCCGTCTCGATCATCGACAGGGTAAATCCCTTGATGCCGAAGCCATAGACGGCGAGGTTGCGCCTTTCGACCTCCAGCAATCGTGCCGAGATATGCTCGGCTTCGCCATGGTCGACGAGCATGGCGGCAAAGCGCTTTTCCGTCAGCCGGAAGAACTGCTCGTTCTGCCACAGCGTGTCGTCGGCATCGAATCCGATCGTTGTCAGTCTGCCGTTGGGCCGCATTCAATTTCTCGATTAAGATTTGGGCCTCGATTGGAATTGCGACGGCCGAAACTAGGCCGATTGGCGTGATTTTCAACCGCGCCGGCCAATGCCCGACGCGGCTCCCCTTCCCTTCCATAGGAGGGCACGGCTATACTCCACAATCCGCAACCCAATCTGGTGAATGATGCCGCCTGCAAAAAAGGAAGTCCGTCCGTCGAGCCGCGGAGGACGCGCCCGCACGCCTGCCTTCGTGAAAAACCAACGGGGCGTCAAGAACTGGAAGGAAGTCAGCGCCTGGCTGGAGTGGCGCGGCATCGAGGATATCGAGTGCATCACGCCCGATCAGGCAGGCGTTGCGCGTGGCAAAATGATGCCATCGAAGAAATTCACCTCCAACACCTCGCTGGCGCTGCCGTCGGCAGTCTTCATGACGACGATTTCCGGCGGCTACCCCGAGGATGGCAACGGCTTCCATTACCCGGAAGACGACGGCGACCTCAAACTCATGCCCGACCTGTCGACGCTGACGGTGGTGCCCTGGGAAGAAGACCCGACGGCCGCGGTCATCTGCGACCTCGTCCACCAGGACGGACGCTCGGTCGAGTTCACGCCGCGCAATGTGTTGAAACGTGTGGTGGCCGCCTATGACAAGCTCGGCCTGAAGCCAGTGGTGGCGCCCGAGATCGAGTTCTACCTGGTGCGCAAGAATCCCGATCCGGACTATCCGCTGACCCCGCCGGTCGGCCGGTCGGGACGCGCGATCGGTGGCGGCGCCGGCTATTCGATCGCCGGCGTCAACGAATTCGACGAACTGATCGATGACATCTACCATTTCTCTGAAAGCCAGGGCCTGGAGATCGACACGCTGATCCACGAGGAAGGCGCCGGCCAGCTGGAGATCAATCTGCGCCACGGCGACCCGATCGAACTGGCCGACCAGGTGTTCATGTTCAAGCGCACCATTCGCGAGGCGGCGCTGAAGCACGAGATCTACGCCACCTTCATGGCCAAGCCGATCCAAGGGCAACCCGGCTCCGCCATGCACATCCACCAGTCGATCATCGACAAGAAGACCGGACAGAACATCTTTTCGGCCGCTGACGGCTCGGAAACCGACGATTTTTTCCACTTCATCGGCGGCATGCAGAAGCATGTGCCGAACGCGCTGGTGATGTTCGCGCCCTACGTCAATTCCTACCGCCGGCTGACACAGGCGGCGTCGGCGCCGGTCAACAACAAATGGGGCTATGACAACCGCACCACGGCGTTTCGCGTGCCACGCTCGGATCCGGCGGCACGGCGCGTCGAAAACCGCATCCCGTCCTCCGATGCCAACCCCTATCTGGCGCTGGCGGCATCGCTTGCCTGCGGGCTGATCGGCATCACCAACAAGATCAAGGCCGAGCCTCCCGTCCTGACCACCGCCAATGCCGACGAAATCGACCTGCCGCGTGGCCTGCTCGAAGCCGTCGACCTGTTCGAGGGCGACGAGGAACTCTGCGCGCATCTGGGCAAGTCCTTCGCCGCCACCTATGCGGCGATCAAGCGGGCGGAGTTCGAGACCTTCATGGAAGTGATCAGCCCGTGGGAGCGGGAGTATTTGTTGCTGAATGTGTAGGGAATAGGGCAGTAGGGGAGTAGGGACGGATGACCGAAAAAACAGGGTCCTACAAGGACTTGCTTGTTTGGGAGCAGGCGATGGATCTTGCGGTGGCGGTCTACGGTGCTACTAAATCCTGGCCCAAAGAAGAACTTTATGGGCTGACCAGCCAAGTGCGGCGCTCTGCAACGTCGGTGCCGGCAAACATAGCCGAGGGGTATGGCAGGGAAATTCGAGGCTCCTATCTGCAATTTCTCCGTATTGCCCAAGGATCATTGAAGGAGCTGGAAACTCAGCTTCTGATTGCTGAACGTATTGGCATCGCGCCGAAAGCGACGTCCGGCCCATTGTTGGCGAGTACCGAAAGTGTGGGAAAGCTTCTTCGGCTTCTCATCCGTAAACTTGCAGCCGAAAGCCTCCCCTATTCCCCTATTCCCCTAT
>NZ_RZOL01000180.1:0-12086 GCF_004022985.1 Mesorhizobium sp. M7A.F.Ca.ET.027.02.1.1
CGCCTAAGACCAGCGCTTCCCAAGCATTCGCAATTCTGATTTGGGGAACCCGCGCTGGCACGGCTGGCGCGGGTTTTTCTTTTGCCTGAACTTCAACTTAAAAGTGACTTTCACTTTGAGCTGATTTCCAACGTAGCGAGTTTTGACCGTGAACGACGCAACCACTGGCCTGGATACGCTTGAAAACTCACTTCTGGCCGAAATCGCCTCGGCCGCCGATGAGCCGGCCATCGAGGCCGTGCGCATCGCTGCTTTCGGCAAGAAGGGCGCCGTGTCCGAGATGCTGAAGACCCTTGGCGCCATGACCGCCGAGGAGCGTCAGGTCAAAGGCCCCGCAATCAACGGGCTCAAGAACCGCGTCACAGATGCGCTGACGGCGCGCAAGGCCGAGTTGAAAGATGTGGCGATCACCGCGCGCCTCGCCGCCGAAAAGGTCGATGTGACGCTGCCGGTGCGGCAGTCGCCGGCCGAGCGCGGCCGCATCCATCCGATCAGCCAGGTCATCGATGAGATCGCGGCGATCTTCGGCGACCTCGGGTTTTCCATCGCGGAAGGTCCCGATATCGAGACCGATTACTACAATTTCACCGCGCTGAATTTCCCCGAAGGCCATCCGGCGCGCGAGATGCACGACACCTTCTTCTTCCAGCCGGACGAGAAGGGCGAGCGCAAGCTTCTGCGCACCCACACTTCGCCGGTGCAGATCCGCACCATGGAGACGAAGAAGCCGCCGATCCGCATCGTCATTCCGGGCAAGACCTACCGGCAGGATTCGGATGCCACCCACTCGCCGATGTTCCATCAGGTCGAGGGGCTGGTGATCGACAAGACGGCCAACGTCGCCAACATGAAGTGGGTGCTGGAGGAGTTCTGCAAGGCCTTCTTCGAGGTGCCGCAGGTCAAGATGCGCTTCCGGCCGTCCTTCTTCCCGTTCACCGAACCGAGCCTCGAGGTCGATATCCAGTGCGACCGCTCCAGGCCCGGCGAAGTGCGCTTCGGCGAAGGCTCCGACTGGATGGAGATCCTCGGCTGCGGCATGGTGCATCCCAACGTGCTGCGCCATGGCGGGCTCGATCCGGACGAATATCAGGGCTTTGCCTGGGGCATGGGCATAGACCGCATCGCCATGCTGAAATACGGCATGCCGGACCTGCGCGCCTTCTTCGATGCCGACGTGCGCTGGCTGTCGCATTACGGCTTCAGGCCGCTCGACATGCCGACGCTGTTTGGGGGCCTGAGCGCATGACAGCGCCCTACGCCGGCGGCTGCCGCTGCGGCGCCGTGCGGTTCGAGGCATCCGTCGAACCGCATCACGTCAGCTATTGCCATTGCGGCGATTGCCGGCGGGCCAGCGGCGCGCCGGTGTCGGCCTTTGTCGGCTTCCTGGTCGATCAGGTCGCGTTCACCGGCAAGGCGCTGAAGATGTATGAGAACGGCCCGGTGACGCGCTCGTTCTGCGGCACCTGCGGCTCGCCCATCGCCTATGTCGACGAGCGGCTGGAGGACGACATCTACTTCATGCTCGGCACCATGGACATGCCGGCCGATTTTGAGCCGACGCAGCATGCCTATGTCAGCGAACAGCTTGCCTTCCTGCATATATCCGACGACCTGCCGAGACATCTGAAAACAAGCGTCAAAAGACCAGACGGAACAGTCCCATGAAATTCACCCTCTCCTGGCTCAAGGATCATCTCGAGACCGACGCCACGCTTGACGAGATCGTCGAGCGGCTGACCTCGATCGGCCTCGAAGTCGAGCATGTCGACGACAAGTCGAGCCTGAAACCCTTCGTCATTGCCAAGGTGCTGACGGCGGTCCAGCACCCCGATGCCGACCGGCTGCGCGTGCTGACTGTCGATACGGGCAACGGCAAACCACCCGTGCAGGTCGTCTGCGGCGCGCCAAACGCCCGCGCCGGCCTGATCGGCGCCTTTGCCGCGCCCGGCACCTATGTGCCCGGCATCGACGTGACGCTGACGGTCGGCAAGATCAGGGGCGTCGAAAGCCACGGCATGATGTGTTCCGAGCGCGAGCTGGAACTGTCCGACGAACACCACGGCATCATCGACCTGCCCGAGGATGCGCCGGTCGGCACCAGCTTCGCCGCCTATGCGCATATCGACGATCCGGTCATCGAGATCAATTTGACGCCGAACCGGCCGGATGCCACCAGCGTCTACGGCATCGCCAGGGATCTGGCGGCGAGCGGGCTTGGCCGCCTCGTCGGCGGCGCCATCATGTCGCATGTCGGCAACGGCATGTGTCCGGTCAAGGTAACGATCGAAGCGCCGGAGCTTTGCCCCGGCTTCGCACTCAACCTGGTCAAGGGCGTCAAGAATGGGCCGTCGCCAAAATGGCTGCAGCAGCGGCTGATCGCCATTGGGCTGAGACCGATCAGCGCGCTGGTCGACATCACCAATTACGTCACCTTCGACCGCGGCCGCCCGCTGCATGTGTTCGACGCCAGCAAGGTTGCCGGCAATCTCGTCGTGCGCCGCGCGCGCGATGGCGAAAAGGTGCAGGCGCTCGACGGCCGCGAATACACGCTGACGCCGGAAATGTGCGTCATCGCGGATGACAACGGCGTCGAGTCCATCGCCGGCATCATGGGCGGCGAGCATTCGGGCTGCGACGAGAACACATCAGATGTGCTGATCGAATCCGCCCTTTGGGATCCGATCACCACGGCGCGCACCGGCCGCACGCTCGCCATCATCACCGACGCGCGCTACCGCTTCGAGCGCGGCGTGGACCCCGAATTCATGGTTCCCGGCGTCGAGCTGGCAACGAAACTGGTGCTCGATTTCTGCGGCGGCACGCCGACCGAAATGGAAGTCGTCGGCTACGCCGGCCACAAGTCGAAGATCGTTTCCTTCCCGCTTTCGGAAGTGAAGCGGCTGACCGGCATCGAGGTTCCCAGGGCGGAAAGCCTCGACATCCTGTCGCGCCTCGGCTTCAAGCCGGAGGGCTCGGGCGATGTCGTCGATGTCGCCGTGCCGTCCTGGCGCCCCGACGTCGACGGCAAGGCAGACCTGGTCGAGGAAGTCATGCGCATCCATGGTGTCGACAACATCGCACCGCAGCCGCTCGGTGCGCATGACGCGGTCAATGCAAGGATCCTCACCACGCTGCAGGTCCGTACCCGTACCGCCAAGCGCGCGCTTGCCGTGCGCGGCATGATGGAAGCCGTCACCTGGTCGTTCATTCCGGCCAGGCACGCCGAGCTGTTCGGCGGCGGCCAGACCGTGCTGAAGCTCGCCAACCCGATCGCCGCCGACATGTCTGACATGCGGCCCTCGCTGCTGCCGGGCCTGATCGCTGCTGCCCAGCGCAACGCCGACAAGGGTATCGGCGACGTGGCGCTGTTCGAAGTGTCGGGCACCTATGAGGGCGACGGCGCCGACCAGCAGCGGCGCGTGGCCGCCGGCGTGCGCCGCGGCACCGCCAAGCTCGACGGCTCAGGCCGCAACTGGGCCGGCAATTCAGGCCCGGTCGGCGTGTTCGACGCCAAGGCCGACGCGATCGCCGCACTGGAAGCCTGCGGTGCGCCTGTCGACCGGCTGCAGATCGAGGCCGGCGGCCCGGCCTGGTATCATCCCGGCCGTTCCGGCACGATCAAGCTCGGCCCGAAAACCGTGCTCGGCACCTTCGGCGAATTCCACCCGAAGACGCTGGAAGGCCTTGATGTTTCCGGGCCACTGTGCGGCTTCGAAGTCTTCGTCGATGCCGTGCCCGAACCGAAGGCCAAGCCGACGAAAACCAAGCCGAAACTGGAACTGTCCCCCTTCCAGGCGGTCAAGCGCGACTTTGCTTTCGTCGTCGACAAAACGGTCGAGGCCGGCACGCTGGTGCGCGCGGCGCTCGCCGCCGACAAGAAGCTCATCACCGCCGTCTCGGTCTTCGACATCTTCGAAGGCGCTTCGCTGGGCGAGGGCAAGAAATCGATCGCCATCGAAGTGTCGATCCAGCCGGTTGAAAAGACACTGACCGACGAGGATTTCGAGGCACTGGCCAAGCGTATCGTCGAGAATGTCGGTAAGCAGGCCGGTGGCGTTCTGAGGACGTAGCGCCCAAGGCGACTGAACTGTTAGCGATGGGGCTGCTCATCCGTCCATGGGACGGATGAGCAGCCGTTGCCGCAATGGTCAGAACCCGCCGCCGACCCTCAGGCCAAAGGCATGGCTGTAGCTGTCTTGAAAGCCGATTGTGCCGCGATAATCGAGCCCGATGGATAACCCTTGGTGCAGCAGCAGATCGGCGCCCAGGCCGATCATCACCTGGTCACTCGCCAAAGGCTGCGTCTGGAAGCCATAGACAAGGCCATCCGGACTATCCGCGTAGCGGATATCGACGCCGCTCGAGCCGGAGAATTCGTGAGTGTATTCAACCCGGAAGTGTGGTGTGAAGACGCCGAGGGCCATCGGCATGTCATAGCCGCCGGCAAGGCCAAGCGTGCCGCCGAGGCTGTCGACGCTCTGCTTGCCGAAACTCAGCGAATAGATGCCTGCTCCGGTTTCGGTAAACGCGTCGAGGCTCGAAGAGGATGCCGTCAACCTGGCGAACGGAGTGAGTCGCAGCCCGCCGACGCGATGATCGAAACCGGCAGTCAGCGAGCCGAAAATCTGGTCGCCGTCACGCTGACCGTCGGCAAAGCCGCCAACACTTGTCACGAAGCGCTTCGAATCGAAGCTGAACGAACCGTAGCCGGCCAGGGCATCGAGAAACAGGTTTTCGGCCGGGCGATAGCTTGCATAGAGCGTCGCGCTGTAGGCCTCGCCGGAACTCTCGGTGCCATTGCCGCCAATGTCGCTGTCGTCGCTGGAGTAGCCGACGGCCAGACCGGCGACGAAACGGTCGTTGAAACGGTAGTCGATGCCGGTGGTCATGTTGATCGAAACGGAGTCCCGCTCCGCGCTATCGTCAGGCGAACTATGGCCGAGATCGATGTGGCCGCCGGCCCACAAGCCGAAGCCCAGCTTTGCCGCGTCGCCCCCACAATCGGATCCGTCTGGAAAGTCGACGCTGGCGGCATTGCCATCGGCGCCTTGGCCAGACAGTTCGAGCCCATTCGCAAAGGCCTTGCGGCACGCCTCGCTTCGCAAAGCGCCCATGCGATGGTTGATATTGTCTGTCTGCCCGGCGGCGAATTGCTGCACCGCTTGCGCCTGGGCATTGAGCAGCCCGGCGACCTCCGGATCGTCGGATGGGTCCGGCCGCGTGGTGACGGTGATGGTCACCGTGGCCGGATCGGAAACGCCGCCGGGTCCGGTCAGTGTGTACGTTACGATGACGGTGCCTGAAAACACCGGCGAGGACGCGAAGGTCAGTAGGTAGTTGGGCGCGCCGGACAGCGTCGCCGTGCCGCCCTCGGCGGGGGCGCTGGACATGATCGCCGCGGCGCTGAATGGTTCGCCGGTAGCACCCGGCGTCAACGGCAGCGAAGCTGACATGCCGGCAACGATCGTCATGGTCAGTGACGGCGCCGTCGGTCGGGGCGCCGCAGCGATGTCCAGCGTATACTCGCGCCTTGCCCTGTTCTCGGAGGTGTCGAACACATCGACGGCAAAGGCAAATGATCCGCTCTCGGTCGGCGTGCCGCCGAGTGTGCCATCGGTTGCGAGCGAAACGCCTTCGGGCAGATTTCCGATCATCCGCTGAAACGTGTAAGGCGCGCCCACACCACCGGTTGCGGTCAGCATCTGGCTATAGGGCTGCCCAACCTGGCCATTGGGCAAAGCTGCCGGTGAAATTACGATGGGCGGGCCAGTGGTGATCGCAAGCGTGTAGTCGCGTTCGCCGTTGTTGCCGACATGGTCCGTCGCCCGAATCCTGAAACTGTAGACGCCGGGGGCCGCTATGACCGGCCCGGAGAGGACGCCGGCACCGCTGAAGGCGACGGGCATGGAGCCCGAAACGATCGAGAACGTAAAGGGGCCGCCAGCACCACCCGAAGCCGTCAGCGCCTGGCTATAGGGCTGGCCAATCTGCGCGCCGGGCAAGGCAGCTGGTGAAATGACGACCGGGTTGTCCGCGATCACGATGGTGTAGTCGTGTTCGCCGCTGTTGCCGACATGGTCTGTCGCCCGGACCCTGGAACTGTAGGTGCCGGGGGCGGCTATCACTGGCCCTGAGAGGACGCCGGCACTGCTGAAGGCGACGGGCATGGAGCCCGAAACGATCGAGAACGTGTAGGGACCGCCAGCGCCACCCGAAGCCGTCAGCGCCTGGTTATACGGCTGGCCAATCTGCCCGCCGGGCAACGCAGCAGGCGAAATCAAGACCGGGTTGTCCGCGATCACAATCGTGTAGTCGCGTGTGCCGGTGTTGCCGACCTGATCTGTCGCCAGGACTCTGAAATTATAGGTGCCAGGGGCGGCTATCACTGCCCCGGAGAGGAAGCCGCCGCTGCTGAAGGAGACCGGCGTGACCCCCGAAGTGAGCGCGAACGTGTATGGCCCGCCAGCTCCGCCTGAAGCCATCAGCGTCCGATCATAGTGCTCACCAACTCTCCCATCCGGCAGCGTGGCCGGGGAAATCACGATCGGCTCCGCCGCAGCACTTGCATTGAGCGAGGCTGCGATCAGAACGCAGAAGGTCGCGGCAAGCCAGAACCACTTCGCAGTCAATTTTGCCCTGTCGATCGGTCCTCTCGACGATGCTGCTGGCCAAACCGACGATATCTGCATGCCCAGGCTACTCCAGCCGGTGTGGAAAATTCCAATAGCAATCGTCCATGCCGGCAGATGGGCAGACGCGCATAGTCGTCAGATGACGAGGGTGGGCTGTTTTAGGGCCAGGCCGAGCATCATGGTCCGGTCACGTTGCAATCTGGCCACATCTTTGGTGGCGCTATGGGCGAAGCATTGCGGATACTTGCCGAATCGCTCTCCAAAGGGCGATGGATCCTCTCTGCTATTCGGGCCTTCCTCTTGAAGAGCAGCGCGCGGCGTTTCTCGCCATCGTGCTTGCCGACCCGCTGTTACGCGACGCGCTGGCGCGGGCTCGCACGCTCGACCTGCCGGACTGGCTGGTGGTTTCCGGCGCGCTCTACAACAGTGTTTGGAACCATCTGACCGGCAAGCCTTCGGGGTATGGCATCAGGGATGTCGACCTGTTCTACTTCGATGACAGCGACCTCTCCTACGAGGCCGAGGACGCCGTTATTCGCCGCGCGGAGAAGCATTTCGAAGGACTGCCGCTGCCGGTCGAGGTGCGCAATCAGGCGCGGGTGCATCTTTGGTATCCGCAGAAGTTCGGGCGGCCTTGCCCGCGCTATTCGGACGCCAGCGATCCCGTCTGCTATTTCGCGTCGAAGACGCACGCCGCCGGAGTTCGATACGATGCTGACGGGCAGCTGGTGTTGGTGGCGCCGTTCGGGCTGGATGATGTTTTTTCGTTCCGCATCACACCGAACCGGGTGATGGACAATCAGAAGACGCATGAGGCGAAGGGCAGACGCGCCCAGGAGTATTGGCCGGAGATCACTGTCGTGCCTTGGTAGGAAATGTCGGCAGGGCAGAGGGGGGCGCTTCACGCCAGCGTCTCTCACCTTTTGCACCGCGCTGCGTACGAAAAAGGGGCGCCCGGCGCCCCTTTCGCTTACTCGCAGTTTTTACCCATTCACCAGCGCCAGCAACTCCTCAGTATAGCGCTTGCCCATAACCTTGTTGGGCGACAGCGCGTCACCAATAGCCTGCACCTCGGCCGCGCTTAGCGCGATGTCCGCCGCCGCCGTGTTCTGCTCCAGATGGCGTATCTTGCGCGCGCCGGGGATCGGTACGATGAAATCGCCCTGGTGCAGCACCCAGGCCAGCGCCAGCTGTGCCGAGGTCACGCCCTTTTTAACAGCCAGCTTTTCCAAGGTGGCGATGACAGCGGCGTTGGCTTCCATCGCCTCGGCCTGGAAGCGCGGCAAGGTCCGGCGCCAGTCGCCGTCGCTCAAGGCCTCGGGCTTGGCGATCGTGCCGGTCAGCAGCCCACGGCCGAGCGGGCTATAGGGAACGAAGCCGATGCCGAGCTCGCGGCAGACGGCGAACACCTCGTCTTCCGGGTCGCGGCTCCACAGCGAATATTCGCTCTGCACGGCCGATATCGGATGCACGGCATGGGCCCGGCGAATGGTCGCGGCACTCGCCTCGGACAGGCCAAGCGCGCGCACCTTGCCCTCGCGCACCAGTTCGGCCATGGCGCCGACCGTATCCTCGATCGGCACGTTGGGGTCGACACGGTGCTGGTAGTAGAGGTCGATCACATCGGTGCCCAGCCGCTTCAGCGAGGCCTCGGCGACCGCTTTGACGTGCTCGGGGCGGCTGTCGACGCCAGCCATGCGGTCGAGGCCTGTACCTTCCTCCAGAATCCGGAAGCCGAATTTTGTCGCGATCGTCACCTTGTCGCGCACCGGCTTCAGCGCCTTGCCGAGCAGAATCTCGTTCTCGAAGGGGCCATAGACCTCCGCCGTGTCGAAGAAGTTGACGCCGATATCGACGGCGCGGTGCAGCGTGGCGATCGCATCGGCTTCCGCTTGGCCGCCATAGGCGAAGCTCATGCCCATGCAGCCGAGGCCGACGGGGTAGACGTTCAATTCAGTTCCTAGCTTGCGGGTTTGCATAACGCGTCTCCTTGTTGCGATGTGGGAGAAATAGCGCCTTGCCTTGTGTTCGATAATTGGCTTTCATCCGCACGGGCTGTACTAAAAGATAGATCAATGAATCGAGCGCATCTTTCACAACTGGCGGTGCTGGCGACTGTCGCTCAATGCGGCAGCTTTCGCGGCGCCGCCAGGGAATTGGCCATCGCGCCTTCGGCGGTCAGCCATGCGGTGTCCAGCCTGGAGGCGCGGCTTGGCGTTCGGCTGCTGGCGCGCAGCACACGCAGCGTCGCGCCGACCGAAGAAGGTGCGCAGTTGCTGGAGCGGCTGCGGCCGGCGCTGTCGGAGATCGATCTGGCGCTGGAGACGGCAATCGAGACGCGCGACCGGCCGGCCGGCAATCTGCGCCTGACCGTGCCGCGCACCGCAGCGCATCTGGCGCTGACGCCACGGCTGGGCGCCTTTGCGTCGGCCTATCCCGACATCGTGCTGGAGATCGTCATCGAGGACCGCTTCACCGACGTGGTGGAAGGCGGCTTCGATGCTGGCGTCCGGCTTGGCGAGAGCCTGCAGCGCGACATGATCGCGGTGCGCATCGGGCCGGACCTTCGCGGCGCGGTGGTCGGCGCCCCGGTCTATTTCGAGGTCAACCCCAAGCCGCGCCACCCGCGCGACCTGGCCGGCCACCGCTGCATCCGCTTCCGCTTCTCCAGCGGCATCCTCTACCGCTGGGAGTTCGAGAAAGGCCGCGAGACGATCGAGATGGCGGTGGAGGGACCGCTGATCCTCGACGAGGACCATCTGATCGCCCAGGCGGCGGTCGACGGCGCCGGGCTCGCCTTCGTCTTTGAGGACTATGTCCGCGCCCCGCTCGCCGACGGCAGGCTGATCCGCGTGCTGGAGGACTGGTGCCCGCCCTTCGACGGCTTCTTTGTCTATTATCCGAGCCGCCGTCAGATGCGGCCAGCGCTCAGGGCGTTTGTCGATTTCTTCAAGGTGAGTGGATAGAGCGGGCTCGCCCCTCCCCTGGTGGAAGAAAACCGGCATCGCGGTCGTTCACCAACGATGCAAACATCGATCACCAACAGCACCACCCGCTATGGCTGGGGCGCGATCATTCTTCACTGGCTGATTGCGCTGATCTTCATCGGCCAGTTCGGACTCGGCTTCGTCATGGTGCGGGTGACCAGCCAGCGCACCGCCTTCGAACTGATCCAGCTGCACAAATCCTTCGGCTTCCTGCTGCTCGGCTTGATCATCCTGCGCATCGTCTGGCGCCGCGGCAATACAACGCCGGCGCTGCCGGGCTCGGTCGGGACTTTGGAACGTCGGGCGGCACCGTTGGCCCATTTTGCGCTCTACGCGCTTCAGCTTGCCTTGCCCTTGTCCGGCTGGGCGCTGGTGTCGGTCTCGATGCTGGAGATACCCAGCCTGCCGTTCAACCTGTTCGTCATGCCGAACCTGCCGCTGGCCGAATCGGATGGTGCCGAAAGCTTCTGGGCGGCGGCGCATTGGTATCTTGCCTATGCCGGCATGGCGCTTGTGGCTCTCCACGTTGCGGCGGCACTGCGGCATCATTTCCAGCTCAGGGATGGCGTGCTCATGCGCATGATCACGCCTTCGTCAGATCCGGAATAGAGCGAGCGGTTCATTCGTTCATGGAGTGAGGGCGCAGGAATGCGCTGCCTCCAACAAGGAACATCCCCATGTACACGCGCATCCTCGGATTTGCGGCGGTCGCCGCTTGCCTCGCCATGCCTGTTTCAGCGGCCGTCGCGCTTGGCGACGCCGCCGGCAGCTATTCGATCAGCCCGGCCAACTCCAGCATCCGCTTCTCCATCGGCAAGGTCGGCGGCGGCGGCCTGAATGGCGCCTTCGCCCGCTTCAAGGGCTCGATCCGCATCGACAACAGCGATGTCGGGCACTCGCAGGTCAATTTCACCATCTTTCCCGAAAGCGTTGGCACCGGCCAGGGCCGTATCGATGCCTTCCTGCGCTCCGACGCGGTGTTCGATGCCGCCAACAACCCGGAGATCCAGTTCCGCTCTACCAGCGTGACCCGAACCAGCGACACCACCGCCCTCGTCAGCGGCCGGCTGACGGCGCGCGGCAAGACGTTTCCGGAAAAGTTCACGGCCGAGCTGGGCGGTCTCAAGGCCGGGACGATCAAATTCCATGTCACCGGCAAGGTGCTGAGGTCGCGCTACGGCATGGATGTCGGCACGCCAATCTATTCCAACATCGTCGACTTCGACATGACGCTGACCGGCAAAAGGGGCTGACCCTCGTCATTGGCTTTTCCGGCGATTTCGGGCAAACCTCGTTGCCTGTAATCGTGATGGAGAAGCCTGATGTTCCGATGGGGTGTGTTGTCGACGGCCAAGATCGGCCGCGAGCATTTGTTGCCGGCGATGGTCGAGGCGGAGAACGGCGTGCTGTCGGCGATCGCCAGCCGTGACCTGTCGAAGGCCAAGGCGCTGGCCGAGCGCTTCGGCGCGCGCCATGCCTTCGGCTCCTATGAGGAACTGCTTGCCTCCGACGAGGTCGATGGCGTCTACATCCCGTTGCCGACCTCGCAGCATGTCGAATGGGCGGCCAAGGCCATCGAAGCCGGCAAGCACGTGCTGGTCGAAAAGCCGCTGGCGCTCGACGCCAAGGACATCCTGCCGCTGATCAAGCTGCGCGACCAGAAAAAGGTGCTGGTCTGCGAGGCCTTCATGGTCATCTACCACCCGCAATGGATCAAAGTACGCGACCTCATCACCAGCGGCGCCATCGGCCGGCTGCGCCATGTGCAGGGTGCCTTCTCCTACTACAATGTCGACCCCAGCAACATGCGCAACCAGCTCGACCTCGGCGGCGGCGCGCTGCCCGATATCGGCGTCTACCCGACCGTGTCGACGCGCTTTTCGACCGGCAAGGAGCCGCTGCGCGTGCAGGCGACGATCGAGCGCGACAAGACATTCGGCACCGACATCTACTCC
The DNA here is from genome assembly GCF_004022985.1 of Mesorhizobium sp. M7A.F.Ca.ET.027.02.1.1. Taxonomy (NCBI): domain Bacteria; kingdom Pseudomonadati; phylum Pseudomonadota; class Alphaproteobacteria; order Hyphomicrobiales; family Phyllobacteriaceae; genus Mesorhizobium; species Mesorhizobium sp. M7A.F.Ca.ET.027.02.1.1. The sequence continues at coordinate 11,575 of NZ_RZOL01000180.1, forward strand.
TCGATCCGCGCCGATTTCGGCGACTTCGAGCTGTCCTTCTATCTGTCGACGCAGATGGCGGCGCGCCAGGTGATGGTGTTCCACGGCGAGAAGGGTTTCATCGAGTTGTTCTCGCCCTTCAATGCCGGGCTCTACGACCACCACCGCGTCGAACTGCACAACCAGAACCACACCGAGGCGCAGGTGTTCCGCTTTCCCGGCACGCAGCAATACCGGCTGGAGGTCGAGACCTTCGCGCGTGCAGCACAGGGCGGCAAGGAGCGCGTCTTCACGCTGGAGGAATCCGTGCTCAACCAGAAAGTCATCGATGCCATCTTCCGCGCCGGCGGCAAAGAAGGCTGGGAGACCGTCTGACCCCTTGCAATTGAAGTAGCCGGCTAATTCTGGGAGGAAAGATGGCTGACGATGCGGACGTGATCATTGTCGGCGCCGGCCTTGCAGGGCTGGTTGCCGCCGCCGAGCTTGCCGAGGCCGGCAAGAAAATCATCATCGTCGACCAGGAGCCCGAGCAG
>NZ_RZOL01000181.1:0-12073 GCF_004022985.1 Mesorhizobium sp. M7A.F.Ca.ET.027.02.1.1
TCCTTGGCCGGGCGGGCAAACCGCCGGATCTGACGCGCCACGATATGCGCATCTTCGCCGAGATCGTCGATGCGCCGATGCTGCCGGTCGAGGCGCTGATGGCGAGGGCCTCGATGTTGGCCGCGGCCGGCGCCGATGTCATCGATCTGGGCTGCCTGCCGGAGACGCCGTTTCCATTGCTGCCGGAGGCTGTGCGAGCGCTCAAGGCACGGGGATTTATGGTCAGCGTCGATTCGGCCAGCGTGGACGAACTGACGATCGGGGCACGCGCCGGCGCGGACTATCTTCTCAGCCTCGATGAGAACACGCTGCCGTTGATCTTCGACCATAGGGCTACGGCAGTGTTGATACCGTCCACGCCCGGCGATCTGGATTCGCTCGGCCGGGCCATCGAAGCCGCTCAAAAGGCCGGCGTTGCCTTCATTGCCGATCCCGTGCTCGACCCGATCCATTTCGGCTTCGCCGTTTCACTCGGGCGCTTCATCGAGGCGCGGCGCCGCTGGCCGGACGCCGAATTGCTGATGGGTACCGGCAATCTCACCGAATTGACCGACGCGGACAGTTCCGGTGTTACGGCCGTTCTAGCGGGACTCTGCTCGGAACTCCGGATCCGAAACGTGCTGGCGGTGCATGTCAGCCCACACACGGTGCGGACGATCGAGGAGCACGATATCGCCCGCCGCGTCATGTTGGCTGCTTGCACGGACGGCGCGTTGCCGCGCGGCTATCACCCAGGCCTGTTGCAGGTCCACGATCGCAAGCCTTTCACAGCCTCAACCGACGATATCGAGGCATTGGCGGCCCAGGTGCGCGACGCCAACTTCCGGATCGCGGTAGCGGAGGACGGCATCCATGTTTTCAATAGCAAAGGGCATGCGGTTGCCACGGATGCGTTCGAACTTTTTGCCGGGCTGGACGTCAACGCCGATGGCGCACACGCTTTTTATCTCGGCGCGGAACTGATGAAAGCGGAGATCGCGTGGCGCCTCGGCAAGCGTTATGTGCAGGACGAACCGCTCGCATGGGGCGTTGCCGCGCCGGCTCCTGAAACCGACCGTACCCGTCTTGCCGAGCCGGGCCAGACGCTCCGCGCAAGGAAGGAGCGCTAGGACCATGCCCTACATTCGCGAATCGATCATCACGACGGTCAACAAGGCAGGCAACGTCCACATCGCGCCGATCGGCATTATCGCCGAGAATGACGGCTGGGTGATTGCGCCCTTCCGGCCGTCGGTCACGCTCGACAATCTCGCCGAAGTGCCGTTCGCCATCGCCAATTATACCGACGACGTGCGTGTCTTTGCCGGCTGCCTGACAGGCCGCAAGCACTGGCCAACCGTTCCGGTTGACGGGTTTCCGGTCCCGAGGCTCGAGGCGTCGCTGGCGTATTCGGGTCTCCAAGTCCAGGCGGTCGATGACAATGGCGTGCGCCCCCGCCATTTCTGCCGCGTGGTGCGGGAGGAAGCGCTTGCGCCGTTCACCGGCCTCAATCGAGCCAAGGCGGCGGTGCTTGAGCTGGCCATCCTGGTCAGCCGGCTCGGCATGCTGCCGCGCGACAAGATCGAGGCGGAAATCGCCTACCTTTCGATCGCCATCGAAAAGACGGCAGGCGACGGTGAAAAGGAAGCCTGGGGCTGGCTGATGCAGCGTGTCAGCGATCACTTGACCGCCAAAGATTCCCGGAGCGAGGACGCGCGGGGTTAGGCCGAGCGCCGCACCCTGCTTACAACGGATATCCCGCCAAAAGCGCTACCGCGGACGCGGGGGCCGCGCTGCTCGCTTGCCCGCGAACGGTGTCATCGGCGGGGATGATGTCGGCGAAATCGACGTAGCTGCGTTCCATGCGTTCGGCCAGTCGCCTGATCTGCCAGCGACCGATTCCGGCCCCGACGATCGGGACATCCCGCGGCAAGGTCCCGGCAACCAGAGACGCTGCATCGTGCACTTTGCGCAGTTGCTGCTCGCTGAACCAGCGCGCGACTTCACCCCATTCCGGCGGGGTCAGGTCAGTGGCGTCGCGCCCCACCATGCGCGCCAGCCTCGCGATCGAGCCGTCCACGGTCTTTTCCTTGCCGTCGGCGGGAGGGTGCCTGTCGTCGTCCTCGTCGAGCACGCCCAGGATGCGATGCGCGTCGGCGATCGAGGCGAAATACTCATTCATCAGCGGCGTTAGCCTGCCATGGACGGGAGCCGACGAGGCTACGCCGAACAGGAATGTCCTGGTAAAGCCGGTATAGACCAATTCGCCGGTTAGAAGCCGTCCGGCATCGGTGTAGCCGTCATTGGCCACGGCGCCGTTCTTGGTGGCAATGATATCGGTGGTGGTGGAGCCCATGTCGATGAACAGGGCATCGCCGGCGAGTTTTGCCACCAACAAGGCTGTCGCGTGCCAATTGGCGGAAGCCACATCGGCGCCTAACTGCGCTGCCTGCTCGACCCCGACGAAACCGGATGGTCCGGCATAGACCAGCTTTTTGTCTGTGGGGAAATGGGTGGAAATCTGACCCAGCAGAGCCGCTACGCCGACATCGCGGGACGGAAAGATGTCCGACAGTTCGCCTGTCATGGTGAATGCGTTGAGATCCGCACCCCCGTAGATCGGAGCCGTTTCGTCGAGGGCTGAAGCCAGCTTGTGCAGGCCTTGCCAGAGCGGCGTTGCGATCGTTACCGCCTCGACGATGCGACCGTCTTGTGCGCGGGTCACCTTCAGATGCGCGCCGCCAATGTCGAAACCGGCAATGATGCCCTTTCTTTTTTCCACGCTTCAAGCTTTCATGACGGGGGCAATTGGTCGGTGAGAAAAGCGTTGCGTATTATTCCGGTTCTCGACCTGAAGGACGGCGTGGTGGTTCGCGCCCAGCAGGGAAAACGCGATCGCTACAGGCCGATCGTTACGCCGCTCAGCCGAAGTCCTGATGTCGTCGCGGTCGCTGAAGGACTGCGTGGGCTTTATCCTTTTTCGACCTTCTACATCGCAGATCTGGACGCTATCGAAGGCGGAACGCCAAACAGCGACGCACTCGCCCGGTTGAGGACGATGGCGGAGCCGCCGGAACTTTGGGTCGATGCCGGCGTGGCCGACGAAAAGACACTTTTGGCGGCTCTTGCCGAACGCTCCCTGTCTCCTGTTCTTGGCTCTGAATCGCAGCGGGACGACATGTTGCTGCGGCGTTTTCGCGATCATCCCGATCTCATCCTGTCCCTTGATTTCATCGGCGATAGTTTTTGCGGACCGCGTTCTCTTCTCGAAGAGCCCGAGCTTTGGCCGCAAAAGGTGATTGTCATGACGCTGGCCAAGGTCGGTGCCGCCGCCGGCCCTGACTTCCGGCGGTTGCAGGAGGTCAAGGCTAAGGCCGGAAATCGCACTGTCATCGCGGCTGGCGGCGTCCGAGATGAGACCGACATCGGCGCCTTGTCCGCAATGGGTGTCGCCGCGGCGCTAGTAGCAACCTCATTGCACAACGCTACGCTCACACCCGGCCGCCTCGCATCACTCGGCGCCTGATCATCGTTGCTCGTCGACTCCCGAAGGACGTGCGCCCTTCGGGAGGTGACGTTTCAAAAGCCCAGAACTTTTTTCAGCCGGCGCAACAGACCATCCGTCTCAGAAGAGGGTTTTTCCTGTGCGGGGCTGTCTCTTGTCTACGCTGCGAACGGATGCTTGACCTTGTCGCGCTGGGCCGTTGCGTCGGCGGCGGTCGGGGTTCCTGCAACGGCGCGCTGGATAGCTTCCTTTGTCGCCTCGTAATTGTATTTCTGGATCTTGGCGTCGTCCGCCGCGTCCCAATGGATGAACACCCCGACGCAGATGAACACGTCGTCCGCTTCGTTGGCCGGAATGGTCCCGTCCGCAACGCTGTCCTGCACGGCCTTTGCCACGGCGTGCTGCGCCGGGCCGAACATCTGGACCGCCTGCTTGGCGCCCTTGATCGTGACCTTGTTGAACATCACGGTGTTGGGTTTGCATTGAAGATTGGGCGCGATCACCGCCAAAAGCGAAGTAAAGCCGTCCTTGTTGTTGGTAAGCGCGTTGCAGAATGCCGTTTCGACCGCGCTCCCCCGCGGGCCGATGAGCAGGTCGACATGCGCGACCTCGTTGCCGTCTCCCACCAGCGATTCACCGACCATAACCTTTGATATTTTTGCCATGCCAATTTCCTCCAAGACACAATTATGATGTCCACGGACGCTGCAACCGAGCAGGCGCTCGATGGACAGCTATCCTTGTTGGCAGCGTCCGGATTTGCCCGGACCGGTTGGCTAGATAGCCGCGGAAGCACAGCTTCCGCTTTTGGAAGTCAAGCACCAACGCCGCGATTATGCAAGGTGAGGGCGAGGGTGTGGACTAAAAGAGTAGCCACGGTGAGGTCGGCCGAGGTGCCGGGATTGATGTTGTCGGCCTTCAGCCGGCGGTCGAACTCCATGAGCAGGCGAATGCGCGACGGCTCGTCGCCCTCGGCATGGAGCGCCGCCTGGACGGCAACGGCTTCCTGCCGCGCTTGATTTGCGACGTCAACGCCGTGCTTGCGCATCACATGGCTGTCGGGGAAGCCGGCGAGAAACGCCATGTAGACGAATACCGTCGGCCACATGCCGGTTTCTCCACGTGCCAACGCTCCATCCATCGCGGCGAGCCCGACCCCGAACACGTCGCCGAAACAGCTGCCGTACTGGCGGGCGATCATGTCGCGGTCGGCGGCCTCGCGCATCGCGTCCAGCAAATGAACCTTCGGCTCCTGCCGCACATCGTTGGCGGCTTCTCCCAGGCCGCCTGGCGCGGCCGTGACGATCGTCTCGAATACCGCCTTGGTATCCTGCACGCTCAAAGCCCGAAGCAGCGAGTCGAGATTGTCCTGCAGTCTGTCACCGCCCATTTCGGCGGCGCATATCAGTGGCCCTGCCAGAAGGATGATTCCGAGATTGGTATTGGTTGCGACCGCCAGTCGTGTAGCGCGCACCGCCTCCAGCATGCGCTGTCCGACCGGCAGACGAGGATCGGTCAGCGGCCCGGAAGAAACCTCCGCACTCATCATGAACTGGGCGGCGGACATTCCGTGTCCGTCGGCGAACAGATGGACGTTGCCCGGTTTGAGGGCTTCGATCTCCATCCTGCAGGCATCCTTGTAGCTGGCCCGGAGGCGTTCACGCGACAGCGCCATCCTACCGGCCCTCACGAATTCGCAGGCGCGGCAAAACGGTAGGGCCGCGGCGCGGCGGCCGCTTCGGCACGGTCGGCCAGGAGTTTCAGCAAGGCATCGGCGATTGCCTCGGCGATATTCACGGCGACCACCGATTGCAATCCCGACCAGGCGGGCATGCTGTTCACTTCGAGTATGAACAGATTGCCGTCGTCAGCCCGCACGATGTCCACGCCGGCAAAATCCGCGCCGACCGCGGCTGACGCAGCGACAGCCAGCGAGGCCAGTTCCGCCTTGCCATGATCGGAAATCTGTTCCGGCACGCCGCCCCGGTTGACGTTCGTGATCCAGTGGTCGCTGATGCGGCTCATCATCGCCACGGTCTCGCCGGCGCAGACAAAGACGCGAAAATCCCGGAAAGGCGGACCGGCACGCGACACATATTGCTGAAGGTAGTAGACGCTGTTCACCTCTTCTGCAGCCGGCAGGTCCGAGAGCGTGCGGATCAGCTTTATCCCGCGGCCCTGCGCGCCGAACAAGGGTTTCAGCACCAGCGGCCCCCGCGGAAGTTCTTGCGCCGCGATCTCCTCGGCGACGGCAAGGCCTTCCACGGCAAAGGTGCGTGGCGTAGGCAGGCCGGCATTTTTCAAGAGGAATGTCGTCATCGACTTGTCGACGCAGCGCTCGATCGCCTGCGCGGAATTCCACACGGGAACCGACAGTCTGCTTAACGCGTGCAGCATGCCGAGGCGCCGGGTAATCGCTTCGAACGATCCGGCGGCGATCGAACGGACGAGCACGGCGTCGGGCAGCGTGCCGCCGAAGCCGGGGATCGAAAGTCCGCTCGGGCTGCTGGTGTCGAATGCGATCGCTGCCAGCGGCACGGCTGCAACGGCGGCGCCCCGCCGACCAAGCCCTGCCGCCAGGCCGTTGGAGCCGGTGTCCACCTTGTCGCTGACGATCAGGATGCGAGGGATCATGTGGCGCCTCGGGTACGGGAACGGAGGCGCGAGCGATTCCGCGCCCCCATGGCCGCGTCCGCGGCAGGGCTGCACGAAATGCAGTCGTCGGGCAGGCGAATGACGGACGAATCCCTTTGCACCGCCATCCTCTTAGCCGAGACTCCGTTCGAGCATTTCCAGATCACGCCGACCGGCGCGAAACGTATCGCCGGTTTCGATCGCTGTCACGATCACTTCGGCCGGGCTGAACAGCAGCGGGTCGATGGCATAGAAATCGCCCTTGAACCGCGTGAAGATCTCGGCGAAGGGTTGGCCATAGTCCCGTGAGGCGCTGCTGGGAAGTTTTTCCGCGAGTTTGCCAGCTTCTTTCGCCGATCCTTTCACGAAGAGTTGGACGCTGCCGCCATAGATGATGGCATCGTTGGTTCGGCCCATGGCGGTCAGGAAATCCGGATGGGGGGCGGGGATCGGAGCCGTTCCGATGCCGTCGACAACGTTCTCCAGCGGGAATTTGAGATCGTTGATCTTGTGCAGGGCAACCTCGAGCGCGCGCGCAACGATCTGCACGCTGCCGGCAAGACTTTGTGTCGGCGCATAGAGGAAGGTGAGCTTTTCCGTCGCCAGTCCAGTTGCCTTGCCCACTTTCTCAACGATCGCGCGGGGAGGCGGTTCGGCCGTCTCAAGGATAAGCACCGCGGACGATGCGATGTCGCGATAGGAAAGTGTTTCGAACAGCGGTTCGACCCGGGCGAGGGCGCGCGCCGGCCCAGATCCCATCGCGAAATAGTCCTGGCCAGACAGGTTCCAGCCCGCATATTGGCTGCCCAGGCAGGCTAGCACCGGCTGCGAAGATCGCGCTTCGACAGTGAACGGCCATTGCTGTGACGCGCGATCCATGAACACAGAAACGCTGCCGAGACCGCCCATCGCGGCCTCAGCCATGCGCAGCCCGGCTTCGACGCTGCCTACGGTCTTGGCGCCGGCATCGATCAGGCGCTCGCCCAATGGCCCCCTGGAAACGACGATGCGCAGGCGTTCGGCGTCGCCGATCATGCCGTCAACGATGCGCTGTGCATTGTCGTTCAGGAATGCCGAACCGTCTTTCATGTCCGGTCTCCTTCCCATTGGAGTTGCAATTGACTGGCTTGTCCCTTGATGAGTCGCTTGGTCGATTGGGCGCTCGGCCCGCGCGCGAAGACCGTGCAGACAGGGTCGCCGGCAATCAGACGGGTGCCAGCCGACTGCTGGTCCGCTGTCCATTCAGGCCAGGCGATCGACGGAAAGTGAGTGATTGGCGTCGCGGCGTAAGTCACCATCGACGCCATCGAATCGACGAAGCGCGGCAAGCGGAAGACCTGACCCGTCGCGGCGCGCAGATGCGCTTCGATCAATGGCGCGTCGACATCGTCGAAAATGTCGAGGGTGGCGCCCGGCCTCGGATTGATCTCGATGAACTTGTAGCCGTCCGGCCCGCGGATGAGATCGGCGCTGCACAATCCAATCAGGCCGGCGCGCCGCGTCAGACTTGAGAGCCAACCGCCGATCACCGCCGCCTGTCTGCGATCGAAGCGTCTCAACCGCACGGCGCCCCCGTAGCGATAGGGCGCTGTCGGGGAGGGGGACGTCCATTGTTGGCTGAAGCCCACGACGTGCGCGGTTTGCCCGTTGCCGACGAACAGGGCCGAGATGCTGCGTCCGGCAACGAAGCGCTGGAAGTAGCGGCCGGCGGTCGGGCTTTCTCCGGCTGCTCGTCTGACGTGCCCGCCGCCGGCGCCGCCCGCGGTCTTGACCACCCAGTTCTCCGGATCAGGCGGCTGGTCCCATCGCAATTGCGGATGCGGGATGCCAAGTTCGGCGCAATCATCGGCCAGCAACGGCGGATCCTTGATCCTGCGGATCGCGGCGCCGCCGTTGCCTGCGAGCGGAAAGTGTCGCGCGATCACCTCCACGGTCTCAGGCATCCGCTCAAACCCTGAGCCCAGGATAATGGCGACCGGCAGGTCGTCGCCAGCCAATCGCCGAAGCGTGTCGACGATGCGCTCGCCGTCGATGCCCCTCTGCAGGTCGCCCGGCAGCATCGTCGCGCGTCCTGCGAGCGCGACGGTGTCCGTATCGCAAAAGAAATCGGCAACCAGCGGACGATAGCCGGCGCGGCGCGCGGCGGCGGCCAGCGCCCGGCCTGAAATTGCCGCGATCAAGAGAGATCCGGCGTTACTTGGCAATCTCGCGTGCAAGGGAAAACGCTTCCTGAAAATCGAGCGTGATCGTCTTTTCGGATTCGATCATTCTTTTGAAGAGACCGAATTCGACCTTATATTTGACATTGCCAATGGCAAGCGGACCAATGCCGACAGCTTTTGCCGCTTCGAGTGGATCACCATTGGCATTGACGGCCAATCCTTCGATACCGGCCGGGGGAACGGCATTGACGTCGGCCGCAATAAGCAGGTCATTGCCTTGCAATTGGGCTTTGGAGACCACCTGGACGCCAGCTTTGGCGCAAGCCAGGATAATTTCGTTTGCCTCGACCAGCTTTGTCTTGCGTGCGTCGCTCGATCCGTCAGCGGCATCGACGATGATGTTGAATCTGCTTTCGATCTCGGCCGCGATCTGCTTGACCCTCTCGATGCCGTCATGGCCGACAAGTGTGACCCGGGCACCTTCCCCTGCCGCGATGACGGCGGTGCAGAAGCCGACGACGCCGGTGGCACCGAAAACAGCTACCCTCGTATCCCTGAGCGCACGCTGCAATTTCTTCTCCAGCGCCTTTTCGACCTTGGCCACCATCGCCGCGGCCGTGGTGAACGAGCCGGCCGGATCGGCAAACACCGAAACCTGGAAAGGCGGCACCATCGCCTTCTTCGCGGCGTCGAACATGTCGAGCGCCAACGAGGCGTCCTTCCCGGCGATGAAGATGCCGGTGTCGACACCCGCATCCGGGGGGCGCGAAAAGATCGCGTCCTGGACCAAGCCTGTCACTTCGGCGAGGCTTACATCAACATAGGGGACGACGGCGTCGAAACCTGCGTCGAGCGCCATGTTCACGTCGAAGGGGCTCATCTGCTTCAACGGTGTCAGCATGTGCAGGATGTGTTTGCGGGCCATTTCTTGCCTTTCTGCCTGAAACGGGAGCGTCAGCTGCCGACGAGATTCAGCCTGGTTGAGCTGATCTTCGCGCCGGAGTTCCTGCCCTTGACGATCTTGATCTCAAGGCCGTCCTCAATTGTCGTCTTCCGAACCGCGTCGACGAACTTGAGTGCGGCGTCATGTGATGGCGCGAAGGCAAAGCCTGTCGGCCCCCAGGAGCTCTGGCCGATGCCGACGGCGCCTGCTTCATTGAGACGGTGGGCCGCCATCTCGACCCGCTTCGAGGTGAACACGCCGCCCTGCGCCGGGGCGAAATGGCTGCCGATCAGCATCTGTATCGCGGTGACGGCGGCGCCGAATGCCGGAAGGTCCCGCTCGACCAAAGCCGGCATAATGCCCATCAGCACCCTCCGGCAGATCTCCCCACTGCCTGCCATTGGGAATGGCGGCAGCGAACGAAACGCCTCGACCTCGGCAGCGCCATGCAGTCCATGCCCGGAATGGTCGAGGATGAGGATGACGCGCCACTCTTCCGGAAACGGCAGCCGCGCGACGACCGGAGGCGTTCCGCCGCGGTCGTTCTTGCCGGCGTCGACTATGACGCCGCCATCTTCGAAACTTGCGATGCCGATGCCGGACCGGCCGCCCCGCTCGAGCAGGCTCGCATCGCCGGCGATATCCAGAGGCAAATTATGGAGAGTGCGCAACGCCGAGGCGACGGCAAGGGCGATCTGCGTGCCGGACCCCAGACCCGCATGACTGGGGATCGACTGCTCGACCACCAGATGGTGCTGGCCGCGAATGCCGAGATGCTTGCAGAGCGTCGACAGATGCTCGCTGGCGCGGGTGCTCTCGGAGCCTTCGACGATGGTCTCGCCGGATCGCGACAGGGTGACGACGGTTTCGGGTTCGCTCAATGGAAGCCCGACGCTGCCGAACCGCCGTCCGGCATCGCCATTAAGATCAAGGAAGCCAAGGTGCAGGCGAGCGGGCACTCGTATGGTAACAGAATTCGACATCTGCCCCCCGATGGGTGCATCATGGATGCATCATGGAAGTTTAGGTGCCCGGTACCATGATAACTGTTTTCGTCGATGGAGCAAGCCAAAGAGAATGCATCCAGGTGTTTGCCGGCTCCGGCGTGTAGACAGACCGAGCAATTCGCGGAGGTCGAGATGAACGAGACAGTCAAGGAAAAGGTCTATTCGGAAGCCGAGATCGCCGAGCGGCTTGAGAAGGAGCTGCCAAAATGGCGCTACGAAAACGGCTGGATCCGGCGCAAATACAAGACCCACAGCTGGAAATCGACGCTGATGGTCATCAACACGGTTGGCCATCTCGCCGAGGCGGCGTGGCACCATCCCGATATCACCGCCTCCTATGCCTGGGTCGAGGTGCGCCTGATGAACCACGCGGCGAAAGGCATTACCGACAAGGATTTCGAGTTGGCGAAAAAGATCGAGGATGTTGTCCAGTGGCAGCCGGCCAAGGAAGGCGGGGCGCTGGAGGGCACTCCGCTGACCGATCAACGCTTCGCTTACGTCAAATATGACTAAGCAGGGTCGGAATTTGTTGATAGCGTATGAAAACATTCGCTGATCCGCTGCAAGGTGGGGTTCACGGCCAATCCAGTTTCGTCTAGGATCGTGGCGGCACCAGAAAGTAGTTTAGCGAATGGCGGTTGCTTGGATCGGCAACCGGGAAGCGCTGATTGAGCGCGCGGCTGCGCATGCCGCGTCGCTACTGTCGTCAAGTCGGTGCCCGGTTTTCAGCTTTGATACGGATATAGACGGCACGAGGGCGGCGATCGCGCTGGCTGAGAGGGCTGGCGCGGCATACGACCATGCCGATGGCGCGGCACTTGCCCGGGAGACTGCGCTTTTTACGGACAAGGGGGCAATGACCGTCGCCCCCGGAGAGACGCGCCGGCGTGCCGATGTCGTGGTGATCGTGGGCGAGCTCCCGCGGATCCATCATGGTCTTGTTGGCGAACTCGCCGGGACGGTTCCCGACCTCTCGACCGTGAACCAGCGCGCGTTCTTCGTGGTAGGCCCGAACGGGATGTCTGTGCCGCCGCTGAACGGCGGGCGCGAGGCAACGCGACTTTCCTGTGGCCAAGCTAGCCTCGCCGCCACGCTGGCGGCACTGAGAGCACAGTACAAAGGGCGGCGTACATCGCAACCGGTGTCGAATTTCAATGATTTCGCCAAAGCTCTGGCGGCCGCGCGTTTTCCCGTGTTCCTGTTTTCAGGCCACGCCGCCGAAGGCCTGGCATTGGAGATGCTGCAAGGACTGATCGCCGATCTCAATCGCAACTCGCGCGCATCCGGCCTTCATCTGCCGGCGAACGAAAACGGCTGGGGTAGCACGCTCGCCTCGGCCTGGATGACAGGTTTTCCGCTGCGCACCGGCTTTGCGCGCGGCTTCCCGGAATTCGATCCCTGGCGCTGCGATGTGGCGCGCATGATCGCTGCCGGCGAAGCCGACCTGCACCTGCGGATCTCCGCCGCAACGGCCCAACCGAAGGAAAAAAAGCGCCGCATGGCACTGATTGCGTTGACGAAAACGCAAGAGCCGGTTGCCGGTGCCGCAGTCACCATCGCCATCGGCGAGGCTGGGCTTGATCACGATGCGGTTGTCTATTCCAGCCGCACGGGCTCGCTCAGGTCGACCGAGGCGCAAGCGGCCTCGCAATTGCCCTCCGCCGCGACGATCATCCGCCTGATCGCTACCCACGCTTTCGCCGAGCCACTGCCATGCTGACGAAAATCGCCGGCGGCGACATCATCGATCCCGTCAACGGCCGTCTCGGCAAAGGCGACCTCTGGATCAAGGACGACAAGATCGTCCCGGCGCCGGCGGGAGGGGCGGCCGACCGGACCATAG
>NZ_RZOL01000182.1:0-12012 GCF_004022985.1 Mesorhizobium sp. M7A.F.Ca.ET.027.02.1.1
CTGGTGGGGCGACGTCGGCTCCAACGTCAAGACCAACGACTCTTCCGTCGTCGGCGACGTCACCGGCTTCTCGATCCTGCCCGGCTCGGACGATGTCTACAATGCGAAGACCGGCGCCTGGGACAAGCTCGCCAGCGGCCCGAACTATGCGCCCAACTGCGCCTATCTCGGCTGGGGCGTCTATGTGATGGCCCGCGTCGATGCCGACGAAAAGAAGAAGAAGGCGGCATGGTCCGCCGCCGCCCATCTCGGCGGCAAGGACCTGTCGATCTGGACGGCGATGTATCCGTCGGGCTTCCAGCCCTACCGCAACTCGCATTTCGACATTCCCGAATGGGTGGCGGCCGGCTACGACGAGGCCTTCATCACCTCCTACCTCAAGTCGGAATCAGACAGCTACAACCATCCGAACGCGGCGATCGAGCCACGCATCCCCGGCATCTTCCAATACTACAGCGCCGCCGAGGACATCCTGGCCAACACTTTCGCCGGCAAGATGAAGGCGCAAGAAGGCGCCGACGCCATCGCGGCGGCCTGGGAGAAGCTGACCGATCAGATCGGCCGCGACAACCAGATCAAGCTCTACAAAGCCTCGCTCGGCATGTAGGCTGGCCTATGAACCGTGGTCCGGCGGCAACGCCGGACCACTTTAGACCGGCTCCGGCTCCTCGAGAGCCTGCAAACGGGCGAGATTTGTGGCTGACCAGACTTCGACCGCGAACCAGTGGCCGGCAGATGCCGGCCCTTCCGATCTGATCTCTCCAGGCCGCAAACGCCTTGGCTGGACGCTAATGGCCGTTGCGACGCTTGGCCTGCTGGCGACGATCGTGCTGGAGATCCTCTACAAGGGCAGCGCCGATACGATCGGCTTCGAGACCTGGCGCCCCGTCGTCTATGCCTATGTGCTGTGGGGTGTGGCGATCGGCGTCGGCCAAGTGCTGACGCGTGGCGAAGACGGACAGCGTGCCCTGTTCCTGCTGCCGGCGCTGCTGTTCACCATCGCCATGGTGATCTTCCCGACGCTGTTCGGTTTCTACATCGCCCTCACCGACTGGAACCTCAGCTCGTTCAGCGGTCGCAAGTTCAACGGGCTTGACAATTTCTGGCAGATGCTGGCCGATCCCTACTACCGCAACGCGCTGTTCAACATGGTGCTCTATGTGCTGGCAGTGGCGGTCGAATATGTCATCGCCTTCGGCCTGGCGCTGCTGCTCAACGCGCAGATCCGGGCGCGAAAGTTCTTCCGCGTCGTCTTCCTGATGCCGCTGATGCTGTCGCCGGTCGCGGTGTCGTGGATGATCGGCAAGTCGCTGATGGAATACCGGTTCGGACCGGCCGCAACGCTGGCGCGCCATCTCGGCTGGGAAAATCCGGCCTTCTTCTCCGACCCGATCATCGCCCGCATATCGATCATGATACTGGATGCCTGGACCTTCATCCCATTCATGATGATCATGCTGCTGGCCGGGCTGCAGGCGATGTCGCGCGAGGTGCTCGAAGCCGCACGCGTCGACGGCGCCAACGCGTGGCAGACCTTCTGGCAGGTCACCTTCCCGCTGATGCTCCCGGTGTCGGTGACGGCGGTGATCCTGCGCATCATCTTCAAGCTGAAGCTTGCCGACATCATCATCACCGTCACATCCGGCGGCCCCGGCGGCGCCACGGATTCCGTGTCGAGCTTCATCTATCGCGAATATCGCGACCGCTCGAATGTCGGCTACGGAACCATGCTGGCGATGGCCTATCTGGTGATCATCGTCGTCTTCGTCACGTGGCTGTTGAAATTTGCCAACCGTTTTGTCCGCAATGTCAATTAAAGCAAGATGGGGGTGAGTTAAGCCCGATGAGCGTTCAGACCACCGAATATGTCGCCTCGGAGATCCGCTCGCCGGCGAGCTTCCTCGCCAGCCGCGTTTTCATCTATGGCGCGCTGGCCTTCTGGGCGTTCATCTGCCTGTTCCCGATCTATTGGACGGTGACAACCTCGTTCAAGACCGCGGTCGACGTCACGCAGGGCCATCTCATCCCCTTCGTCGACTTCCAGCCGGACTGGAAGGGCTGGCGCTCGCTCGGCCTGTCGCCGGACTCGATTTTCCAGACCTCGACGGTGCGCGAGGAGTTCCTCAAGCGCTTCATGAATTCGGTGATCACCTCGGTCGGCGCGTCGAGCCTCGCCATCGTCATCGGCAGCCTCGCCGCCTACGGGCTCACCCGCTATCGCTATCATTTCGCCTGGTTCAAGAACGAGGACATCTCGTTCTTCTTCCTGTCGCAGCTGATCCTGCCGCCGGTGGTGCTGGCCCTGCCCTTCCTGGTGCTCTACCGCGAGGTCGGCCTGCTCGACACGCGCGTCGGTCTGATCCTGCTTTACACGCTGATGGTGCTGCCGATCGTCATCTGGATCATGCGCGACCAGTTCAACTCGATCCCGGTTGAGCTCGAGGAAGCAGCCCTTGTCGACGGGCTGTCGATCTGGGGGGCGTTCTTCCGCATCGTCATGCCGATCGCGCTGCCGGGCATGGTCGCCGCCTTCATCCTGGCGATGGTGCTGTGCTGGAACGAGTATTTCTTCGCCGCCCTTTTGACCTCGACCGACGCCAAGACCATCCCGGTCATGGTGGCGAGCCAGACCGGATCGCAAGGCATCAACTGGTGGTCGATGGCGGCGCTCGCCACGGCAGCCATCGCGCCGCTGGCGGTGATCGGCATCGCGCTTGAGCGCTATCTGATCATGGGCATGACCGCAGGAGCGGTGAAGTAGCAGGGCCCCCTCTTGCCTTCTCCCCCGGCGGGGTGAGCAGCCGGTTCGCCGAAGGCGAATTCATCGTGCCAGTGGCACGATGAAAGGCCGGCGAACGCCGGGACGCTGCGAAGCAGCGGGGACCCGGCAGGGTGGACCGACTAACCACGCCCGGCCCTTCGCAGGCTCAGGGCGTTCGAAGCTCGAAAAGCCAAGCAATTGGCTTTTCGTCCGCGACGCGGACCGCTTCTCACCCCACAGGGGGAGAAGGAAGAACCGCGCTAGCCGCTCAATATCTCCCGCAGATGATCAAGGATCATCGCCACGCCCTTCTGCCCGAGTTCCGCCGATGCCTCCTTGGCGCTCGCCGTATACCAGCTGGTATTGTCGGCAAAGCGGTCGGCATCGACAGCCTCCGGGCATAGCGCCAGCATCAGCGAGGTCTCGCCGATGCCGGCATGATCGAACGGGTACTTGCCGTTCATGTCAGCCGACATCAGCGGATGCACTTGCACCCAGTTGAAGAAATTTTCACCCGCGGCGTGCCCGGAATAGTAGTCGGCCATCGCCTGAGAGCCCCACCAGCCCTCGCCGCGCTCCTTTTCGAGGAAGCGGAAGATCGCCTGGCGGCCGGCGGTCTTGAACGCCAGATCGGTCGGCATGCCGGCGGCAAAGTTCTCGGTCTGGTGGTGGATGATGGCGTGGATGTTGCGAAAGCCGATGCGCAGCAGGCTGTAGAACAGCTCCTCGCCGAACGGCGCCAGCGCATTGCCGCCGACCTGCACCGAGCCGCTGCCTTCCGGGGGCGCCACCGCATAACTCGCAGCACCGTAGTAGAAGGGCGGCAGGATGACGACGTCCTTCTCCTTTTCGAACAGCTCCAGCGTGTTGACGACGGCCAGCGTGTCCATGCCGACGGCCATGTGCTCGCCATGGTATTCGAGCACGCCGAGCGGCAGAGCGACCGGCCAATTCTCGGCGATCGCCCTGCGGATCTGGTGTGGCAGCATCAGTTCGTAGCGCATGATCTATTCCATGTTGGTGTGGCGGGCGCGCATGGCTTCGGGCGACGCTCCGATCAATTCCCTGAGCTTCAGCACCATCACCTCGAACAGCAGGAACAGCGCGCCTTCGAACACCGAGCCCATCGGCAGCACCGATGTCTTCTGCGCCCCCTGATCGTTGGCCATGGTCTGCGCGGGAATGAGCAGGGTGAAGTCGGCAAGCCTTGCCGCGCTGCCTGCGGCCTGGGCGGTCAGCAGGAGGTTGGTCGCGTCGGCATCGTGCGCGACCTGCATCAGGGTCAGCACGGTCGAGGTCTCTCCCGGCCCGGAGCTGACCAGGAAGACATCGCCCTGCCCCAGCGGCGGTGTGTTCATGTCGCCGACCACGGACACCGGCAGGCCCAAATGATAGAGCCGCATGGCAAAACCCTTGACCTGCAAGGCCTCGCGGCCGCAGCCATAGACGACGATCTGTCGCGCGCCGGCCAGCATTTTGCAGGCGGCGTCGATCCGGCTTTCGTCGATGCGTGCCAGCACGCCGCCGAGCTCCTCAAGCGCGGTCTCGAACAGGCTTTTGCTCTTGTCGCTCACCGCGATCCTGCCATCAAAAATCACCCCTGGTATTTGCCGCCCTTGCTGCCACGAACAGCTTGATTTCGTTCATGCTAGCAACCGCGAAAATGCGTGTCCAACGCGCAGCTATGCTTTTGCCTGACCACAGGCGTGATAGTGTCATGTCAGACAAATCAGGCGAGGCAAGCAGCAGCATATGAAGACACGGCATTTCGACCGCATCGGCAATGGCGGCATCAGTCTCACCGAGCTCGGCTTCGGCGCGGCGCCGCTCGGCAACCTCTACCGTGCCGTCTCCGACGAGGACGCCAACGCCACGCTGGAAGCCGCGTGGGCGACCGGCTGCCGCTACTACGACACCGCGCCGCTCTATGGACTCGGCCTGTCGGAAACGCGGCTCAACCCGTTCCTGCGCGGCAAGAAGCGCGACGACTATGTGCTGTCGAGCAAGGTCGGCCGCATCATGCGCGCCTGCCCGCCCGAAGAGCGCACCGGCATCGGCAAGTTCTTCGACACGCCGTCGCGCCGCGAAGTGTACGACTACAGCTATGACGGTGTCATGCGCTCGTTCGAAGCCTCGCTTGAGCGCCTCGGCGTCGACCGGATCGACATCCTCTTCGTGCACGATGTCGACATCTTCACGCATGGCAGCAAGGAAGCCTCCGACCGGCGCATCGAGGAGTTCATGCGCTCGGGCTACTACGGCTTGCTGTCGCTGCGCGACCAGGGCGTGATCAAGGCGTTCGGTGGCGGCATCAACGAGTGGCAGGTCGCACAGACGCTGGCCGAGCGCGGCGACTTCGACCTGTTCCTGCTGGCCGGACGCTATACGCTCCTGGAACAGGAGGCGCTGACGTCCTTCCTGCCGCTCTGCCAGGCACGCGGCATCGGCATCGTTCTCGGCGGACCCTACAACTCCGGCATCCTGGCAACCGGACCGAAGCCCGGCGCCTACTACAACTACTCCGAAGCGCCGAAGGACATACTCCATCGGGTCGCCGGCATCGAAAGCGTCTGCAAGCGTCATGGTGTCAGGCTGATCGAGGCCGCCCTGCAATTCCCGCTGCTGCACCCCTCGGTCGTCTCAGTGGTTCCCGGTGGCCAGCGGCCGAGCGAAGTCGAGAGCAATCGCTCGCTGCTCGATGCGAAACTGCCCGCAGCACTTTGGGCCGATCTCAAGAAGGAAGGTCTGATGCGCGCCGAGGCGCCGACCGCGTAAGCCGGCCGCCGTCGCGTCATCGTCGGGCACAAAAAATGAAAAGCCGGGCAAGCCCGGCTTTTCTGGTCGCATGTACCCGCGTAGGGCGCCAAAATGAAAAGCCGGGCAAGCCCGGCTTTTCTGGTCGCATGTACCCGCGTAGGGCGCCAAAATGAAAAGCCGGGCAAGCCCGGCTTTTCTGAGGTCTCTGAAAAGAAAAAACGCTTAGTTGACTGCGTCCTTGAGGCCTTTGCCGGCCGAGAACTTCGGCACGGTGCGCGCCGGGATCTTCACTTCGGCGCCGGTCTGAGGATTGCGGCCGGTCGACGCCGCACGCTTTGACACGGAGAAATTGCCAAAGCCGACAAGCCGGACATCGCCGCCCTTCTTCAGTTCGCCGGTGATCACGGAAAATACCGCATCGACCGCCGACTGCGCGTCACCCTTCGAAATGCTCGCGGCGTCGGCGACAGCGGACACCAGTTCGTTCTTGTTCATAAAAATTCCCTTCCATGAGAACACCGGAACTATCGACTCATCCGGCAGGAAACGGACTTTAGAAAGAAGCGCTCCCGCAACCAAGTCGAAAAGGCAGGAAAAAAGCGGAAAAAGCCCGGAAATGCTGGGTTTTTCACATGAAAAAGCCGGGCTCTAGGCCCGGCTCTCCGTTTGTGCGCTGCAACCTTGACGAAAACCAACGCATAGCCTCGAAAACCGTAGCCGGTTTTCGGAAAGGGCCATGCGCAAGTCCGAGCGTTAGAGCGTCCTTTGTGCGTCCAGATGGACGCCCGGCGCTCTAATGCGCCAGGGACTTTCCAGCGTCGTCGGCACTGTCTGTCGAGGCCGGCGGATTGACCGGTTCGACCCATTCGATCGGCTCCGGCATACGCACCAGCGCGTGGCGCAACACCTCGCCGACACGTGAGACCGGAATGATCTCCATGCCGTTCTTCACGTTGTCCGGGATCTCCGCCAGATCCTTGGCATTGTCTTCCGGGATCAGCACCTTCTTGATGCCGCCGCGCAGTGCGGCGAGCAGCTTCTCCTTGAGCCCGCCGATCGGCAAGATGCGGCCGCGAAGCGTTATCTCGCCGGTCATCGCCACATCCGCCCGGACCGGAATACCCGTCAGTACCGACACAATGGCTGTCGCCATGGCAGCACCCGCAGACGGGCCGTCCTTCGGCGTGGCGCCTTCCGGCAAGTGCACGTGGATGTCGCGCTTGTCGAACAGCGGCGGCTCGATGCCGAAATCGACGGCGCGCGAGCGGACATAGGAGGCCGCCGCCGAAATCGATTCCTTCATCACGTCGCGCAGGTTGCCGGTCACCGTCATGCGGCCCTTGCCGGGCATCATGACGCCTTCGACCGTCAGCAGTTCGCCGCCGACTTCCGTCCAGGCAAGACCTGTAACAACACCGACCTGATCGTCAGCCTCGACCTGACCGAAGCGGTAGCGCTGGACACCAAGGTAATCGGAGAGGTTCTCCGCCGTGATGCTCACCGTCTTCTTCTTCGTCTTCAGGATCTCGGTCACCGCCTTGCGCCCGAGCTTCATCAGCTCGCGCTCCAGGCTCCTGACGCCCGCTTCGCGGGTGTAGGTCTGGACGATGGCGCGGATCGCGTCCTCACCGACGGAAAACTCCTTCGGCTGCAGCGCGTGATCGCGGATCACCTTCGGCATCAGGTGCCGCTTGGCGATCTCGATCTTCTCGTCCTCGGTGTAGCCGGCGATACGGATGATCTCCATGCGGTCCATCAAGGGCGCCGGGATGTTCAGCGTGTTCGCCGTCGTCACAAACATGACGCTCGACAGGTCGTATTCGACCTCGAGGTAATGGTCCATGAACGTCGAGTTCTGTTCCGGATCGAGGACCTCGAGCAACGCCGATGACGGATCGCCACGGAAGTCCTGGCCCATCTTGTCGATCTCGTCGAGCAGGAAGAGCGGATTGGACTTCTTGGCCTTCTTCATCGACTGGATGACCTTGCCGGGCATCGAGCCGATATAGGTGCGGCGGTGGCCACGGATCTCGGCCTCGTCACGCACGCCGCCGAGCGCCATGCGGATGAATTCGCGACCGGTCGCCTTGGCGATCGACTTGCCGAGCGAGGTCTTGCCGACGCCGGGAGGGCCGACGAGGCACAGGATCGGCCCCTTCAGCTTCTTCTGGCGGCTTTGCACGGCGAGATACTCGACAATGCGCTCCTTGACCTTGTCGAGGCCGAAATGATCAGTGTCGAGCACGTTCTGCGCGAACGCCAGGTCCTGCTTGACCTTGGAGTTCTTGCCCCACGGGATCGACAGGATCCAGTCGAGATAGTTGCGCACGACGGTCGATTCAGCCGACATCGGCGACATCGTCCGGAGCTTCTTCAACTCGGCTTCCGCCTTTTCGCGGGCCTCCTTGGAGAGCTTGGTCTTCTTGATGCGCGCCTCGATCTCGGCGGCCTCGTCGCGGCCGTCCTCGCCCTCGCCGAGCTCCTTCTGGATCGCCTTCATCTGCTCGTTGAGGTAGTATTCGCGCTGCGTCTTCTCCATCTGGCGCTTGACGCGCGAGCGGATGCGCTTCTCCACCTGCAGGACGGAGATTTCGGCTTCCATGAAGCCCATAGCCTTTTCCAGCCGCTCCTTGACCGAGAGCGTGGCCAGCATTTCCTGCTTCTCAGGGATCTTGATGGCGAGATGCGAGGCAACCGTGTCGGCGAGCTTGGAATAGTCGTCGATCTGGCTGGCTGCACCCACCACTTCGGGCGAGATCTTCTTGTTCAGCTTGACGTAGTTCTCGAAGTCGGTGACGACCGAACGCGCCAGCGCCTCAACCTCGACCTCTTCCTCGTCCGGCTCGACCAGCGCCGCGGCGCGGGCCTCGTGGAAGTCGGGACGGTCGGTGAACGAGACGATTTTCGCACGCGAAGCGCCTTCGACCAGAACCTTGACGGTGCCGTCGGGCAGCTTGAGCAATTGCAGCACATTGGCGAGCGTGCCGATGTCGAAGATGGCATCGGGCTCGGGATCGTCGTCGGCGGCATTCATCTGGGTGGCAAGCAGGATCTGCTTTTCCTGACCCATCACCTCTTCCAGCGCCTTGATCGACTTCTCACGCCCGACGAAGAGCGGCACGATCATGTGCGGGAACACCACGATGTCGCGCAGTGGGAGAACTGCGAAGACGCCGTCGCTGGGTGCCTTGGATACTTTGGCCATTGTCCAACCTTTCATGTCGCGGCCGCCAATCAGCCAACCGCGAATCTTATATTAACGACCGGGGATCGTTCCGCCTACCACCGTTTATGACGGGAGTTTTACAGCACAGAAATCGGGCACCTCGGCCTTCTCCAGTTAGTTGGATGCACGACCCCCAAAGATCAAGGGGCGTGTCCAAATCCGCACTTCCAACCCGTCCGCGAGTGACACATTTGCGACGCCAAGCCGTACGCCGCGCAAAAGCCCTGTGTGACAGCAAAACGGCGCCTTGCGGCGCCGTTTCAGAATTTCGCTGCGGGCTCATGATGTCAGGCGCTGACATTGCCCTTCTTTTCCTTCTGCTCGGAGTAGATGTAGAGCGGCCGGGCACTGCCGGTCACCACCTCCTCCGAAATCACCACTTCGCGCACGCCCTCGAGCGCGGGAAGCTCGAACATCGTGTCGAGCAGGATCGCCTCCATGATCGAACGCAGGCCGCGCGCGCCGGTCTTGCGCTCGATGGCGCGCTTGGCGATCGCCGAAAGAGCGTTCTCGTGGAAGGTCAGGTCGACATTCTCCATTTCGAACAGCCGCTGATACTGCTTGACCAGCGCGTTCTTCGGCTCGGTCAGGATCTGGATCAGCGCCGGTTCGTCGAGGTCTTCCAGCGTCGCCAGAACCGGCAGACGGCCGACAAATTCGGGGATAAGACCGAACTTCAACAGATCCTCGGGCTCGACCAGGCGGAAGACATCGCCAGTGCGGCGATCCTCGGGCGAAGCGACGACCGCGCCGAAACCGATCGAGGTCTTGCGGCCGCGATCCGAGATGATCTTGTCCAGCCCGGCGAAGGCGCCGCCGCAGATGAACAGGATGTTGGCTGTGTCGACCTGCAGGAACTCCTGCTGCGGGTGCTTCCTGCCGCCCTGCGGCGGCACGGAGGCGACGGTGCCTTCCATGATCTTCAGAAGCGCCTGCTGCACGCCCTCGCCCGACACGTCGCGGGTGATCGAGGGATTGTCCGACTTGCGCGAAATCTTGTCGATCTCGTCGATGTAGACGATGCCGCGCTGGGCCCGCTCGACATTGTAGTCGGCCGATTGCAACAGCTTCAGGATGATGTTCTCGACGTCCTCGCCGACATAGCCGGCTTCGGTCAGCGTCGTCGCGTCAGCCATGGTGAAGGGCACGTCGATGATGCGGGCCAGCGTCTGCGCAAGCAGCGTCTTGCCGCAACCGGTCGGACCGATCAGCAGGATGTTGGACTTCGCCAGTTCGACATCGTTGTTCTTGCCGGCATGCGCGAGGCGCTTGTAGTGGTTGTGGACCGCCACCGACAGCACGCGCTTGGCGTAGGGCTGACCGATGACATAGTCGTCGAGAACCTTGAGGATCTCCTGCGGTGTCGGCACGCCTTCGCGCGACTTCACCATCGAGGTCTTGTTCTCTTCACGGATGATGTCCATGCAGAGTTCGACGCACTCGTCGCAGATGAAGACCGTCGGACCGGCGATCAGCTTGCGCACTTCGTGCTGGCTTTTGCCGCAAAACGAGCAGTAAAGCGTGTTCTTGGAATCGCCGCTGTTGTTGCCGACCTTGCTCATTTTCATGTCCTTTCATGGCCGCCCGCCGATGGTCTGGCTGAAAGGGCGCATACTCTATCTATCGCGGGAATCCGCCGCCGCCAGTGTGTCCCGGCTCCCGCAACGCATTCCGTACGAAACACAAATCAGAAAACGTGGCAATGATTCGCGACAACCCCGCATAAAGCTAAGCCGCCGAAACTCAACATAGCCTTAACGTAGGCAATCCTGTCCCCCGAGGGAACAGCCAATTGTGGCCGAAATGCCGCAAGACGCGCCAAAAGCGCGTGATGGTGCCATCCAACTGCCAACTTGCCTTTATGCCAGCGCCCCTTCGGCCGCCTCGCGCGACGAAATAACCTTGTCGATGAGGCCGAAATCCTTCGCTTCGTCGGCGGTCATGAAATGGTCGCGGTCGAGCGTTTTCTCGATCTCTTCGTAGCTCTTGCCGGTGTGCTTGACGTAGACCTCGTTGAGGCGACGCTTCAGCTTGATGATATCCAGGGCATGGCGCTCGATGTCGGACGCCTGGCCCTGGAAGCCGCCGGAAGGCTGGTGAACCATGATGCGGGCGTTCGGCGTGGCAAAGCGCATGTCCTTGTGACCGGCGGTCAGGAGCAGCGAACCCATCGAAGCCGCCTGGCCGATGCAGAGTGTCGACACGGCCGGCTTGATGAACTGCATGGTGTCGTAGATCGCCATGCCGGAGGTGACGACGCCGCCCGGCGAATTGATGTAGAGGTTGATTTCCTTCTTCGGATTCTCGGCTTCGAGGAACAAAAGCTGCGCGCAGACCAGCGTCGCCATGCCGTCCTCGACCGGACCGGTGATGAAAATGATGCGCTCCTTGAGGAGGCGCGAGAAAATGTCGTAGGCCCGCTCGCCGCGATTGGTCTGTTCGACCACCATCGGAACGAGGTTCATGTAGGTTTCGACGGGGTTCTTCATCAGATATCTCTTATCTCGCGGTGGGATTCCGGCGCCGGGAATGCCGGCAGATCGGGCAGAATCGGTTCTGGATCGTTATTCCGTAAATAGGATGCCGGCTCATCCTTGTGCAAGGCCGACCCCTCCTAGCCATCTGGGTAAGTCGAATCAAGCTTTCTGACCAAGGATTCGGGCCGGCGGATGCTTCCGCGGGTCCGGAGCCGCATGGCCGGCCGCGCAAGGTAGCAGTTTCTTAACCGCGTCACTTAACGAAATGCGCCGAAACCGCTTTTTTCCGAGACGGCTTCCTCTACAATTCAACGTTGAACTTATGCGTAGAGTTCAACAGGGGAAGTGTCATGCCCGGGAAAACCGCATGCTTCACCATCGCCGGCCTGACCATGCTCGGCACGATTTCGCAGACGGCGGCCGGCGGCCGCGCCGTCGAATGTTATGAGCCGGTCCGCAGTCCGGCTGTCTACGACACGGTCTATGAAGACGTGATGATCAGTCCGCCCGGTCAGCAGGTCGACTATATCGCCCCCATCTATGGCACGCGCGAACGCGTCGTGATGACCGTTCCGGCGCAAGTGACCTACCAGGTCGTGCCGGCCGTCACCCGCACCGTCTACCGTACGGTCCGGATCGATGGCGGCGGCTATTCCTGGGAATGGCGCGTCGTCCATGGCCGCAAGGTGCTGTGCAAGGTCTGGCACAAGGCGCGCTACGAACGTGTTGCCAAAACCGTGGTGATCCAGCCCGAACGCACGCGGCGCGTGGTCATCCCCGCACAACACGAC